>JAJQHG010000110.1 GCA_021199865.1 Methanosphaera sp.
TGTTGTTTTAAACACATGAAACCTACTGATTATATTATAAAAGAAAAATAAAAACGAGTAGATAAATATACGATAAACTAATAGAAGTAGAACCATACTATAGACCTAAAATGGTTACTACACTGTAACAAATGTGTATTGATCATATAATTATCTGAATGTAGGGATACCAAGACGATTCAGGGATAACACAGTATATTCAACAATACCTCGACAAATATTAATCAGAACATATTACAATATAAGTCTAACACTAGTAAAACTGTTAGACTATAATATATATTTCAATAACCTGTAGAAGACCTAAATAAACTAATAACAGATTTGTAAGAACATGATGCAAAATCAACATATTATACATATAAAGGTGATTAGATGCAGAAGATAACCTGTGAAATGTGTGGAAGTAATAATATAGTAAAAGAAGGTGAATTCTTTGTATGCCAGAACTGTGGAACAAAATATTCTCCAGAAGCTGCAAAAAAGATGTATGATGCAACAATTAAGATAACTGAACCTGTAAAGATAGATAATAATGAGGAAATCAATAATCTTAATGTACTCCTAGATAGGGCAATTATTAATAAACAATGGACTGATGTATCTAAATATTCTATAGAGATACTACACAGTGAACCTAATAATTGGAAGGCAATATTCTATAAGGAGTTAGGTGAAGCTTGGAATGCTAAATATTATAATAGACGAGAATATATTGACTTAATAAATGCTGCAAGGACTGCTGTTGACTTAATAGAACAAGATGATGGTGATCTTAACATAGATGTGATTAAAAATTCACTTGGAGAACAACTAGTTAATATTGCTCAAAATTCAGTTGATCCTGCACTTAAAAATACACATAATGGACAGGGAATTAAGAATTTATGGACTACTCTTCAAACAGGTATTGAGTTAGAGGAGTATGCTCTAGAATTAGTGAAACCTGAATATTACCTTAATATTTATAAGGATATTGTTAATTATGCTATAGAATTAAAGGCAGATAGATATTATGGGGAGTATACTGCAAAGCCTAATAGTAATACAAAGGATTTTGCTGAAAATAAGAAGAATTTCTATACTGCTAAGATTCAGGAGATAGATCCAGAATATAAACCTAATGATGGTTGTTTTATTGCAACAGCAGTTTATGGTTCATATGATTGTCCAGAGGTATGGACACTAAGACGATTCAGGGATAACACTTTATATCCAACAATACCTGGACAAATATTCATAAAAACATACTACACAATTAGTCCAACTCTAGTAAAATATTTTGGTGATAAGAAATGGTTTGTTAAATTGTTTAGAAAACCATTGAATTATATTGTTAGTAAATTACAACGTGCTGGTGTTGAGTCTACATGTTATATTGATAAGCATGATTAATTAAGGTGTTAAAATTGAGAAGTGATAATTTAATTACATTAATAGTATTTATTGTGTATACTATTGTGGCTTTCCTATTGTTTATGGCTAGCCCCTCATTCCTGGTTTCATACATAATTACTATTATTGGTTTAGTTTCTTGTTTATATATTAATGGCAAAGCTTATGAAAAGAATAATAGTTCCAATTTCAATAGTTATCCTATTACTATCCTTACAAGTTCATATATAATTATACAGATGGTTATTAGCTTAATTTGTATGGCTTTATTCTTCATGTTAATCATATCTACTATTATACAGATAATAGTGTATGCAATATTTATCATACTTGCTATTAGTCTTCTTAATAGTAAGGATTATATTGAGGAAGTTGAAGCAGAAACTGAGAAAGAGATTAGTTTTCATAGGGAATTTTCTAAGAGGTTAACTATTATTTCTAGCAGTACTCATAATAATGATTATAAGAATAGATTAGATGAACTTATTAACTCAGTTAGGTATACAAATCCTGTAAGTACATCCCAATCATTATTGATTGAAAATGAATTGTTTGATTTACTAGGTATTCTTGATGAGAGTATTAAAAATAATGATGATGATATGGTTTATAGGACTATCGAATCATTACAAGATAAAATGAATGAACGTGAAATACTAGTTAGAAAATAATTTTATCTTACATATTCTCCTATTTCTCTTTCTTTAGTATATATTGTGTATACATATTTTAAATGTTTATTTAGAATTTATGAGTTTTGTTTAATATTTTTTCTATTAATTAAATTAAAATATATTATTAATGATCAACTAATCTAAATAGTAGAGATTAAAATCATGGTGAAATAATGAAAGCGATAATATTAACAGCTGGTGAAGGAACACGGATGCGTCCCTTGACTACGACAAGACCAAAAACCATGCTAATTACTGGTGGTAAACCCCTAATCCAATATAACATCGAATCTCTAAGAGATGCTGGAATCAAGGATATAACCCTTGTTGTTGGTTATAAAAAGGAAGTCTTAGAGGAATACTTTGGTGATGGAAGCCAGTTTGGAGTAAATATTAATTACGCCATGCAGACAAGTCAATTAGGTACTGCTAATGCTATTAGTAGTGCAAAAGAGTATATTGATGAAAGCTTCATTGTTCTCAATGGAGATATTATTGTTAGTTATGATCTTATAAGAAATCTTATTGAAAAGTATGCTACAAGAACTAGTAATAATGTTAAATCAGTATTAACACTCATATCTGTGGATGATCCATCAAACTATGGTATTGTGTCCATGGTAAATGATAAGATTACCCAGATTATAGAAAAACCAGATAAAGATGAAGCTCCAAGTAACCTTGCTAATGCTGGAATATACCTATTTAGTCCAGAAATATTTGATGCTATAGATAAAACAGAGTTATCCTCACGTGGAGAATATGAAATTACAGATTCACTACAAATTGAGTTAGAAGAGGGTTGGGAGATACTTGGATTAATATCTAATGAGCCATGGATGGATGTTGGTAGACCATGGGAATTACTTAAATCTAATGCTGATTTCTTAGGTAAAATGGATGAAAGCATTGAGGGTGAAATTGAGGAGAATGTTACTATACATGGATCACTACATCTAGGTAAGAATAGTATAATACGTTCTGGTTGTTATATTGAAGGACCAGTATTTATTGGTGATAATTGTGATGTTGGACCAAATACTTATCTTAGACCTAATGCATGTCTATGTAATGATGTGAATGTTGGTAATGCTGTTGAGATAAAAAATAGTATTATTATGGATGGAACTAATGTTAATCATCTCTCCTATGTTGGAGACTCTGTTATTGGTGTAAACTGTAACCTTGGTGCTGGAACAAACCTTGCAAACCTAAGGTTTGATGATGAACATGTGCAGGTAAGTGTGAAAGGCGAACGTGTAGATTCAGGTCTTAGAAAGCTTGGTGCTATATTTGGTGATGGTGTAAAAACAGGTATTAATACTAGTGTAAATCCAGGTGTGAAGATCGGTGATAATTCCTTTATTAATGCTGGTTGTGTAATATATAGAGATATTGATTCACACTCACTAGTATCTACTCATACTAACCTTATAGTTAAGAGTGCAGATAAGAAGAAGAAGGAAAAATAAGTTTTATTAAAACCTAATCTCCCCTTATTTTTTATGGATTATATTCTGATATCAACGTTGTTGTAGTATTATTCTCTGTTATTGTTGTTATATTTCTATTTACACATTCATCAGGGTCAATATTAATGTATTAAACATGTCCTGTGTTACTTCCAGTATTATAATCATCCCCATCAAGGTATGTTGATAAGTCCTCCTGACTAAGATTATCCATAATTTCTGTTCCATAGAAGGAGAAGATAAGTGCTATTATTGATAGTATTACTAGGAATACTGTTGTTGATGATTCACTTCTAGTATCATTATCAATATAGTTATCAGGACCTGTAAAGACCATACTACTATATGGATATAATAATTTACATCCCTTCTTTGATAATATATCTATTAATAAACTAGCAGTGTATCCAACAATTGATGCTACCATAACTGTAGGATATACTGGTATGAATGCTATTAGGGGTAGGTATACTATTAGACTAGTCTTATAGTTTCCTGGTAGAATCATGCTTATCTGACTTGATAGTATACTAAATAGTAGTCCTAATTCTAGGTTAGGTAATTTGAATGTGTAAGATATTATACAGTATAATATTACTGCTGATAATACTTTGTTTAGATTATTCATGTTATCGTACCATATATGAGAATGTTCTATACATTAGTAGTGTGAACCATAATGTGTTTACAAGGATACTTAGAATACTTAGTTGTAGTCGCATGAATACTAGAAATATTAGTAATGATACTAGTAATAGGAGTGTGTCTGTTATGTTTGTACTATGAGTTCTGTTATCATAGTATTCTTCTCCATCAATTATGAATTTCTCTAGAAAGTCTTCACTTATAAATTCACGGTCTGTTCTTATATTAACTATTAATTGGATGTTATCTCTATCTTCTAGTTGTCTATAGTAGTCTAGTTCCCTGTGTATTAATTGTTCAAAGTAGTCTATGTATATGTGTAGACTGTCACTGTTTTCTGTTATTTCTTCTATTAGTTGGCTTATGGTCTTATTCTTTGGATCTTTATTGTTGTTTATCTTCTTATATATTAGTTTAAATGCTTCTTTTCCTCTTCTTGGTGAGATGATATAGGCGGACTTTACTGTTTTATTCCTTTTTTGATAAATTTTTTCTAAGTCTTGTTTGTATAGTAGTATATTATTATGTTTAGATAGTTGGAGTTCTATTTTATCAGTACTATCTGTCATTTATTACTTCCAGTTCGTATCGTTTCATGGAGTATTCATTATCTCGTATCATACCAGTATATTTAATTATGATATGATCACCAACTACCACATCTTCCATTAGTTTATCTAGATGTACACTACCCCATATAGTATAGACCCAACTATCTGTCTGTAACTTATATAGCATTGAATCTTTTCCTATATCAGCCTGTTTATCTATAAGTATACCATCAATTTCTGATTCTTCATCCACGTCCCAATTCTTTGTTTCCAAGTCCATTATTTTGTCCTCCGCTCTAAGATATATGTTTTTAGTTCATGTCCACAGGATGTCTTCTTAACTCCTGTATATGTTATTCTAATATAATCATTAAGTTCAACCTCACTAAGCAGGTTATCTAGTTGTGTTTTTCCCCAGATAAGAATCTTCTTATCATCAGGTTGTGTTAATTCATAGAGATTCTGGTGATATGATCCAACATCTACCTCATGCCTAGTAAGAAATCCCTCAATTTTATCACCAATATCTGGATTCCATGAGTTAGGAGTTATCTCCACCCATTTATCATCATTGTTATCATTACTAAAGATATTAATAAATTATCAACCTCCTCTAAATTAATTAATATAATTTATATCTGAAGCTTAGAAATTCCATTATAATTATATGCAATATGTCTAGAAAAAATAGATTCTATTAAGTAGATCAAACCATTAAAACATGAAAAATGATAAGTTAATACTTAGGATATGATACATCTTAAGATTAAAACTAGAAATATAGACTAAATAACATTTAAGTACCTATAAATTACATGAACAGTAGAATAAGAAATAAAAATATAGTTAACTTAATAGAATGTTTAAATATTAAATATTAAATAAACCAACTCTATTTCAAATAAATAACCATCATAGAACTATTTAACTTTCAATATCCACCAATATATGCTCTTAATTAAAAAAAATAGATATAAAAACACTATCTTTTTAT
>JAJQHG010000039.1 GCA_021199865.1 Methanosphaera sp.
CCCCCCCCCCCCCCCCCCCCCCCCCCCCCCCCCCCCCCCCCCCCCCCCCCCCTATAGTGATCCTTTTGTACTTAGGATTGTATCATGTGTAATTTTTGTTGCATTATTAAGGCTTTTTGCTAATGCTTTAAATATTGCTTCACATATGTGATGATCATTTTCTCCTTCAGCTTTTATATTAATATTCATTAGGGATGTGTTTGCAAAGCTCTCCATGAAGTGTTTAACATTCTGGGAGGTTATATCACCAATATATTGATAAGTAAATTCTGCATTAAATACTGTGTAGTTACGTCCACTGATATCCACTGCTACTGTTGCAAGTGCTTCATCCATGGGTACCATTGAATGAGCCATACGTTCAAGTCCTACCTTATCTCCTAATGCTTCTTTGAAGCATTCACCTAATAGTAGCCCTGTATCTTCTATTGTATGGTGATCATCTACTTCTATGTCTCCATCAACTTTTATGTCAAGATCAAAGAATCCATGTTTTGTGAATGATTCTAACATGTGGTCAAAGAATTTTAGCCCTGTATCTATAGTGCTTTTTCCTTCTCCATCAATGTTTAGTGTTATGTTTATATCGGTTTCACGTGTCTTACGTTTTAGGGTTACACACCTATTAGTCATAGTAATTACCTTTTATTCTTATTCTGTTTTATATATTAAGTTCTTATTTTCTATAAATTTTACTATTCTTTCTGTGTACTTTCTAAGTTGTGGTATCTTATTTACGTATTCTACAAAGAAGTTAATATCTCTAAGGGATAGGACTCTAAGACATATTAATAATACACAGTAAATGATTATTCCTATGATAAATCCAATTATTGCTCCAAGTATAGTCTTTGGAATAATTAATGAAACCATCATTAAAATAACATTACATACTATAATCATTAGAATATTTTTCCATGGAATGGATATATTCGTTTGTCTTATCACAATATAAATTATTGTTACCATTAATATAGCTGTCGTGATTGTTGTTCCTATACCAGCACCAATTATACCAAACATGTTTACAAACACAGTGTTTAATACTACATTAAGTACAGTTCCAACTAGGAGCACATACATTGGTAATTTACCTTTATCTAATCCTTGAAGAATACTACTACAAATCATATAGATACTATAAAAGCTCATACCAATAACAAGTATACTTAAAACTCCTGCACCAGGAGTATATGTAGAACCGAATAGTAATGCAATTATAGGCTCACTATAAATACTTATAAGTACACATAAGGGGAGAACTGTTAGGATACAGTAACGTAAACAGTCAACAACATACTGTTGGAGTAACTTCTGATCCTTAAGAGCATAAGCCTCACTAGTTGCAGGTAGAAGTACTGTTGAGATAGATAATGATATGATTAATGGAATTCTGGCTATAGGATCAGCTGAATTATAGTATCCCACATCACTACTTAGCATAAATATACCAATAATAATAGTACCAATATCATATATTACCATCTCAGATAATGCAGTGATAGTAACAGGCACTGCAAATCTAATTAACATTGCTAAAAGCTTTAGTTCCTCTCTAAGAGATAAATCTAGGTCATCCTCACTATAAAATAGTGGACTAATGTACCTCTTATACAGATATGTTGAGGTGATAGCTGATACAATAAAACCTGTAACAGTACCAAGAACAGCACCCATAGCATATAATCCACAGTATACAAATACACATGCAAATGTTATTGTAGACAACTGTTCGGCTAACCTATTATATACTGTATACTCATTCTTGTATACTCCCTGATATGCTCCCCTCATTGCACCAACAATCACACTAAATGGTGTGACAAGACTAACAGCTCTAAGTGGCCATACAACCGCAGGTTTGTGAAAAATACTATTAGCAATAAAATCTGACGAGAAAAGTAGTATAATACTTAGTATTATAGCACTAAAGACCATGTACTTAAGTGCTGTTCTAATAATCTGTCTAATCAACGCCTTTTCATTCTTAGTATTATATTCTGCTATATACTTAGAGAGGGCTGGTGGAAGACCACCTGCAGATAAGATTTGAAACACTCCCTGGAAGGGTAGAGTTAATCCGTAGAGTCCATATCCTTCAGGTCCTAGCATTCTACTCATTAATAACCTATTAATATATCCGCCCACACGAAACAATAGGTTTCCAATTACTAGTATAATACTATTTTTCATTACCTTATTAGCCATTATTCCAGCTCACATTTTCAATCTTTTTTAGTATGTTTTAATTCTTTCTTATTAATATATTATTATCATCATGTTATTAAAATAAAATGTTTATATCACTTAATAAAAATATAAAAATAGTTAAAGAGTATTCCTCTTTAGATAATAAACTACTTTAGGCTAGATTATGGACTACAAAAAATTAGATATTTTCAACCCAATTATTGTTGTATTACTAGTAATACTATATCTAATATTTTCATTAATTAGTTATGAAAATCATATCAGGAATTTAGTTGGTGTTAGTTATAATACTATTACTATAATATTTCTAGGACTACTATTTTATATCATAGGTGTATCTATCTCAAGATATTTCCTAAAGAATAAATCTTTAGAGATAAATAGTGATAAGTTAAGCTTTTTATTCTCACGTCGTAATCTAGTATTACTTGTATGTGTGGGTATCCTCCTACAAATTATTAACTTAGTGTATCTTGGAGGTATTCCATTATTTAGTGGATATCTTAAGGCACGTGCAGCAACACGTATATGGCTATTATCATACCTAGTATTCTTACCATCAATAAACTTATTAATAGCAAAATATCATGATCGTAAGTACTATGTATTATTCCTTATAGGATTAATGTTATTTGTTGCCACAGGTTATCGTACAACAGCTATGGCTATTGTTATAAGTGTATTAATAACATTATACTATACACGTGATATACCATGGAAGTACTTGATTCTAGCAATTGTTGCAATATTCATATTATTATTAGTAATAGGATATGTTGCTGTTCAATCAATTGAATGGCAAACATGGACACTCAACCCATTAGAATTACTTTTCTATAGGGCAGGATACACCCTACAAGTACTAGATAATGCTGTTGGCTTGGCTGGTGCTACACATGGACAGTTATTATACAATACTCTTATGGGTTTCTTCCATTCAACTGATCCACGTGTAATTGTAGGACAAACAACACTAGGATATGCTCATTCAACAACATCAATGATATTTGGTCCAGCAATACTGGACTTTGGAATTTATGCAATGCTTATACAAATGCTGATTATTGGTTTAATTATGGGTGGTATATACTATATCCAGAGATCATTTAGTAATATATACACAGTATTATATGCAATGCTATTAGCACACGTAATTATATGGATAGAGACAGGTCCAACAGACCTAGTAGTATTATTATTCTTTGTAATCTCAATAATAATCATACTATATACAATAAATAGGGGAGGGGATTAATGTGAATATTACAGTTGTAGCAGAAACAGCACCAGCAAAGTCATTAATCCCAGTTATTAGTAGGTTAGATGATAACATATTATGCTTAACACACAGTAAGGGTGCTGAGGAATTACTAGCACCTTATGGTAAAGTCATATCCATAGGTAAAGGTAGACGTAGTGGTAGTAAGAAACGTTCCCCATTAGCTATTGGTACATTAGTACTAAAGGATGCTCATAATACATATAATGCTATGAAGAGGGAGAATATTGACTTAGTATTAACATGTGGTAATGCGGGGGATGTAAGAAAAGCATTGATGGCATCAAGAAGGCTGGATCTACCTGTACTACACATGGAACAGGACATATATAATCCTATAGAGTTAATAGCATATGCAAACCTTATTACAGTACCTAGTAGTTCTGATCAAAAGAAGCTAAAGAAGATGTATGATATAACAAACACAGTTAATATTAGGGGCTATCCTCAAGCTGAATATGTTAGTATGATTAGACCTGTTGATCCAGAAGTAATATATGAGAAGTATGAGTGTGATGATTACTATGTTTTATTTCTTGGTGGAGACACACGTCAAAGTGACATAGAAGAGATCATGGCTCAGGTACAACAACTAGATAAAATGGTTCTAGTTGTAGCAAATAGATTTAGTATGAAGTTTATTAGTCAGTTTGTTGTTAGTACTAAGATCATATTAATAGATGAGTTTGTAGATCTTATTAGTCTTATGAATGCTTCTAGTGGAGTTATATACTGTGCTGGTATGGGTATAACTATTGAGATAGGTGTTCTTGGTGTTCCTGCAATAAAGATTATTGGATTCCATACTGAGCATGCAAGTAATGACTTAGCTAGAAAGATAGGAATATCTGTTGTATCAGTATATGATATTACAACAGTAATTGATCATATGAAGCGTATACATGCACATACAATAGTGAATAATGGTAGAAAAGCATCCATGAAGGTTGCAGAACTTACACATGAACTGGATATATTCGCTGATAATAAGGGTGGATTTGGAAGTTTAAGAAAGATTTGGAATCAAAGAAAAAAGTATAGATAACCTTCTTCTCAAATTCTTTTTTTATTTTTATAACACATATTAATTATTCTAAAAAATTAGCAGGTATGAGTTATAATGCTATTGGTCCATTACCTGGATCTGAACCATATAATAAATCACATATTTCATATAATTCATCTATTCCTTTAACCTCATGTGCCTGTAGAGGAATATGTGCAATGATCTGATCCTCAAATCTAGCTTCAATTTCCTCTAAACGTTTCTGTTGAGTTTCATATCTTGCTTTACAGAAATCACAGTGATCACTATCTGGTTGTATCTGATTTACTATTACTCCATCATTGTTGATATTAGATTTCTTTAGAGCTTCAAGTGTACGTGTAGATTCTATTATTGACATTTCCTCGGGAATAAGCACTGATTTAAATGATGTGCGTGAAGGATCTGTTAAAACTTCTCTTGCTTTTATTATCTCTTTTTTCATTTGCTCTAATTCTTCCATAGTTGCTTCTTCTTCAGATTCATCTGCACCCATGAATGGTATAATATTCTTTAGTTTCTTAGTAGCAGATCCTAGACTTTTTCTTGCTTTGATCATTTTACCCATCCATGAGTCCATCATTTCAGGGAAGGATAGTAATCTTAGTGTATGTCCAGTTGGTGCTGTATCAAAGATTATTACATCATATTCATCTGTATTCATGTATTGCATGAATTTATCAAATGATGCTACTTCATCTATTCCAGGGCTTGATCCCATAACATCCATTTGATCACTAAATATACCCATTGCATCACTATATTTTTGTTGCATCTCCATTTTTGCTTTGTATTCATTCATTGCTTTATCTGGATCTATTTCTATTGCTTCCAAGTTATGTGCAATAGGTGTTGGTACGTGTTTTATTGTTCTCTCAAAGGAGTCTCCAAGTGAGTGTGCTGGGTCTGTTGATATAATAAGTGTCTTTTTATTCATACGAGCACACCATAATGCTGTTGCGGCAGAAACTGTTGTTTTTCCTACTCCTCCTTTTCCACCAATGAATATGAATGTTGTTTTCTTTTTGTTAAATGTGACTAATTCATTTAATGCCATGTGTTTTTTTCTCCTTATATATTAACTATATCTATTATGTACTTTTTATTATATATCTTTCTATTTTTATACCTATTATTCATTAGTTATATAATATATGAAATAAAAAATATTGAATAAGAA
>JAJQHG010000128.1 GCA_021199865.1 Methanosphaera sp.
GTAATAATTACATTATATTTTATTGAATGTTTAATATAAACTTTGCTAATATGTATTAACTATAAAAAGATTTTGTAAATAATATTACTAATTTTGTTAATACTAATATTTAGATTTTTATAAAAAAGGGAGAGGAAGAAAAATAGGAATAATTACCCATTCTTAGAAATCTTAATCATTTCATTAAGGAGAGTATGACCAATAATAGTACCATACTTACCCTTAGACATATCCTCACTAAATACCTCGCTATCATCAGGAGTCTCTATACTAGTACTATAAATAGCAAATGGTACAGGAGTCATAGTATGAGTCTTAATATTAATAGGTGTTGGATGATCTGGTAAAACAGCAATAGTATACTCTGGATCTATATCTGGTAACTCTTTTAATAGTTTTCCAAGTATAATACTATCAATATTCTCTATTGCCCTAATCTTTTCTGGTAGATTACCCTCATGTCCTGCCTCATCTGGAGCTTCTATATGAATATACTGAACATCATGAGTTTTAAGACTCTCTATAGCATAATCAACCTTATTCTCATAGTTAGTATCAAAGTATGCTGTTGCACCAGGAACTTCTATCACATCAAGATTAATATAAGTACTAATACCCTTAAGTAAATCTACACCAGTAATAGTAGCACCAGTCATACCATACTTCTCTTTAAAATCACCAATAACAGGTTTTGCACCCTGACCCCATAACCAGATCATATTAGCTGGAAGCTTTCCCTCACTAACACGTTTCTTATTAACAGGATGATTTTCTAGTACTTCCATAGAATCATACATTAAATTATTAATATACTCAGACTTACTATTATTAGGCTTAAGGATATGTTCTTCTACATCTTGACCTACAACATCATGTGGTGGAGTAGATGTTAAGTCCTCCATTTCTAAGTCATCAATAACAAAGAGGTTTCTATAACTTACACCAGTATAGAACTTACCATACTCAGAGAAGTTCTCATTTAATGCCTTAATTAATTCATCTGCCTCCTGTGTAGTTATATGGTCAGCTGTGAAGTCATTAATCTTTCCATCTTTGACATTAATAAAGTTTAAACGGAATGCCACATCATTATCACCAAGCTCTACTCCTACACTTGGTGCTTCTAGTGGTCCTCTACCCTTAAGCATTGAAGGATCAAATCCCATGATAGATGTGTTTGCTACATCACTACCAGGAGTCATACCATCAGGTACATTCTTTGTTAATCCTGTGTAACCATTCTTTGCTATAAAGTCCATGTTAGGAGTGTTTGCATGTATTACTGGGGTTTCCTTGTTAATTTCTTCTAGTGGTTCATCAGCCATTCCATCGGCTATTACTATTACGTATTTCATTAGTATCACTCATCCATCTATTAATTAATATTTTATTATTCTACAATATTAAATTTTATATAATTTTTAGGTTAACGAAAATTAGTGTTGATGCATACAACTACAATGCTCCTTACTATAAGGATCACCAGAAATATCCCAGTCAATTAAATCATAATTACTATAAACCTTCGATAGTTCATCCCTAACTTCCATCATAGCCAGACCAAACAAGTTCTCACCACGAAGCTTACCATCACTACTCTTTTCTACTCCCCACTCAAGATTATCACTATAGAATAATATATCATAGTCTGCTGTATTAGTTAATTCCTTAATAAAGTTAATATCACTAGAAACCTTATAATACAAACTATTTAAATAAACCGTATACTTTAATTCATCCCATATAGTTGATGACTCCTCTTTTATTTCACTCTCAAGAAGATTAACAACCTCACTTATAGAATCATAATGATACTTACCTATATGTATATGACTACTATTATCACTAAGGAGAGTATCATACATTATTATTGAATGAGTAGTCTCAAGATCAAGATTATACTTAGGTTTAGCATCACTTCTCCAGAGATTAATAAATATTGGTTTAGAATCAGATTCCAAATAATCAATGGTTTTACTACTAAGATTACTTAAGGCCTCAACAGTCATCGTAAATGAGGGGGACTTAGGAAATAGTTCTAAGTATTCATCCATATTATCAACTGTTTTATTAAATTTAATTAGATATTCTGCTCCTGATCCATCTAACCAGAAACGACTATTATTTGGTTGTGTAGGGTATTTAATCCATGGTGGAGCTATATATTTCTTACTCATAATATCACATCAATTGTTAAGATAAGTAGAATATAATAATATTCTTACATTAAAAAATAGTTTTCAAGGGAGGTTATAAGTTAAGTATTATTAGTTTGTGTGCTTAGCAATACTAATAATATCACTAAGTATAGCAGATGCTGTTTCAATAGATCCTGCACCTACACCAACAACTGTTACATCATCAGATAAATCAGTCTTTAGTGTAATAACATTTAGAGTACCGTTAACAGCAAATGGTGATCCTTCCTTAACAAGCATTGGAGCAACAGTTAGCTTACCATCATTAGCTTCTGCTACAAGTTTTATTAGGTATCCATCCTTAAGAGCTAATTGAACAGCATTAGATGAAATATTAGAGATACCATGTAGATCTACATCATCAAGTGTTACATCCCAACCCATTAATGAGTTAGCAATAATAACAATCTTACATGCAGCATCTAATCCCTCAACATCCTGGTATGGATTAGTTTCAGCAATACCTAACTCTTGTGCCTCTTTAAGTGTTGGCTCATACTCTGTTCCCTCATTAGCCATACGTGAAAGAATATAGTTAGTTGTACCATTAAGTATACCCTGTACAGAATGAATCTTATTACCTGCAAGAGATTCACGTGCAAGATTAATTACAGGCATTGTACCACCAACAGCAGCCTCGAAACGGAATCTAACATTATTCTCACGTGCAGCATTAATAAGTGTTTTAAAGTTTAGAGCTAGTGGACCTTTATTAGATGTTACAACATCCTTCTTATCATTCATTGCCTTAAGTATATTAGATTGTGTTGGTTCACCATCCTCAATATTAGTTGGTGTAACCTCAACAAGAGTATCATATTCACATCTATCAAGTACTTCTAGTCCATCAATATCTGCTACACCATACTCAGGATATTGGGCTAGTTTACCAGTTTCATCCTTAACATTTAGGGCAACATCAAGATCTAATCCATCAGGATTAATTGCTGCTCCAGATCTATCAGCTATAGCAGTAACTACTAAGTCAAGAGTATATCTTTCTATTAATTCTTCATGCTTTGACTGAATAACCTTAGCTACTCCTTGTCCTACAGCCCCAAAACCAAGGATACATAATCTCATTTTTTTATTTGCCATAGTTTATCTCCTTAGATTTCTTTTACTAATAGTAAGTTATCTTCATCAGCTATTTGTTGTATTAAGTGTGTTGATTCATTTGTTCTGTTTGTGCTTGTTTCGATAACTACTTTACATACTGATTCTTGTAGATCATCACCAATATTAAGATCTACACTAGCAATCTTAATATCCTTTAATTCATCAATCTTATGTATTGTATCCATCATATTATTTGTAGATAAGTTACCTAGTAATAGGAATGTCTGTTTATGTCTTTGTAGTACATCATCAATCTCTATAATATCAATATCTTCTTGACGAATTATTTCTATACCACGTTTTAGAACCTCACGTGATCCATCAATAGTAAAATGTACTGGTATCTTACCATCAGCTGTCTTATTATCATGTTCATGTATAATTGTAGAAACATTTGCTCCTAAACCTGATAATGGTCTTAATATATTTACTAATTGTCCTGGAGTATCGGGTAATTCGATTAATAATTTTAGTCTCATTTTGTCCATTTCCCTTTCTCTGATACTACACTACCCTGGTTATCAGTATGTGCATTTCTTAATATTTTCTCTGGATTAGACTCCTCATTCACATCTTCTCGTGTTCTGTTTAGATTATCAACTATATATTGTGTTTCTTCCATGTCAGGAATTGTATCTAATACATCTGAGAATTTCTTTAATATTTGTTCTGCTTCTTTTTCTATTTCCATTGAATGATCTCCTAACGCTTGTAAATACTAAATAATAAATAATTATATATTTATCTAATAATACTTAAATAGGTTTAGCGAATATAGATGCATATACCTTAAATTTACCTAGAAGGATAATTTAACATATTAGCATACTTTTCTTGTTTAATTATCTTCTTTCTTAATATTTTATCTATTCCAGTAGCATATTGTGCTGCTTTTTTTGGTCTTTGTGCATATTCCTCTTTGATGCCTAATTCTAATGCAACATCACGTAGTAGACGTTTTCTTAAGTTATCATCACTATCACTAATTAAATCTTGTGGATTTATTCTTAATGCTACATCTATTACATCCTGATCAAGATATGGTACTCTTAGTTCTAGAGAGTTTGACATTGTTGCTTTATCATCACGTTCAAGATTTACATGATATATATTATTTAGATCATTATCTAACTCCTCTATTAATTCTTCTGGATGATCTATTTTCTTTTTATATCTATTATATCCAGCAAATAGTTCATCTGCTCCTTGTCCTGATAGTATTACTTTGTGATGATCAATGTGTGCTAGTTGACTTGTTAATTTAATTGTCATTCCAACACCTATTTTCATAAGATTAGTATCTTCAATAGTATTTATTGTATCAAGTAATGATTTTTCTATGATATCCTGATCAATTATCCATGTTTTTAGTGGCAGATCCATATCATCGGCTATTTTTCTGGCAACTTTAAGATCTTGTGAATTTTCAATACCTATAGTGTAGAGTGTAACATTTTTTCCATGACTTTTAAGAATTTTAGCTATAATTGTACTATCTATACCACCAGAAAATAGTATGGCTACCTCATCTAAGTCGTCACAACGACGAAGAACAGAATTAATTAGAGCATTCTTTAATTTTTGCTTAGCTAGATTATAATCAATGAATTCATCATAATGCTTATAATCATTCATATATCTAATTACTTCATCATTACATATCAAACATCTAGGATTTAAGTCAAATACTTCATTAAATCCTGCTTCTTTTAGTGCAACTTCCTGGGAAGCTATTGCAAATGAATCATTACTAACAGCATAATGTAAAGGTTTGACTCCAACAGGATCACGAAGAGCCACATAATCTATACCATCAGTTATTATAAAGCTATAATCACCTATAAAGTATTTCTGTGCTGATATGACAGCATCTAATAAATTATCATCATAGAAGTATTCAATTAATTTAAGTATAACCTCACAATCAGACTCTGTTCTAAGATCAGTAAGATTGAATCTATCAATTAATTGCTTATAATTATAAATCTCAGCATTAGATACTAACACAAGGTTATTAGAACTTATTGGTTGTAATTCATTAGATCCAACAATAGATAATAAGTTATGTGCCATCATAAAGTTTGAATTAGGAGCATTATTAATATCATTATTATAATAGACATCTTTTTTACTATATACTCCTTGACCATCAGGTCCACGCTTATTTAATACATTTAACATGCACTCTATTTTAGATAATGTTGCATTATTATTAATTGCTATAATTGAACACATTGTATATGCCTAATAAATTTTAAAAATAGTTAAAATGGTGGTCAAGATTGATATTGTATTTAAA
>JAJQHG010000147.1 GCA_021199865.1 Methanosphaera sp.
ATTATATATTATGTTGTTTTTATTCTATAATTATTTTTGAAAAACAATTTTTCTTGGGTGTTAAAGTATTGAATATATCCTTTTTTATGAGAAAATAGTATATATTTTATTAAATTAATAGATATATTATATAATTATTTCATATGAAATATGTTTATAGGGAAGTTATAAGATGAGTATTGTAGCAGTAGTATTGAAGACTGTGGAAAAGATTGGTGTACTAAATGGTATTACTGATAAGCTCTATGAGAAGAATTATAATATTATATATACACACCTGTTTGTTGAAAATAATCAGGGTCGTATATACATGGAGTTAATGGGTGTTGATGACTTTGATAAATTATTAGAGGATATTAGCAATACCCCAAATGTTATATCTGTTGAACCATCTGCCACACTTGATGAGATTTATGGTAAACGTGTAATTATTGTTGGTGATGGTAAGCTTATGGCTGATACTCTACGTGGTGGAATCATGGAGGCACAGATGCATAATACTCATGGTGAAACTATTAGTGTTGATGGTATGATTATTGGTGGTGGAAGCCAGATACAGGAGGCTGTAACATCTATGGATAAGCTTCCACGTATCCATGCACTAGTTTTATCTGGTTCAATGATGGGTGGACTTATTACTGAAGAGATTATTAAGCTTAAAAAGGAGAATCCTTCCATTAAGGTTATTGCTTTAGAGATGCTTGGTGATCTTGATAATGTTGTTGACCTAGTTATTAACGACCCTGTGCAGGCAGGTATTATGGCTGTTAAACTTGTCTCTGAGAATGTTTCATATGATGAAGATATTAAAGATAACACGTTTTTAGAAAAAGAATAACCATATAAGAGGTGATATTATTGGGTAATGATCCTGGACCATCTACTAGTTCATCTAAAATTGTGATTCTAATGATTATTGCAGTTATTGTAGTAATAGGTGCAACTGTCATGTTGAATGGTACTACTACAACTGAAGAGGTTGTTAATGATACTAATAATACAACAACCGAAGATACTGGTATAACTCCAGTTAACATTGCTAGTACGGACATGGGTACTGTAGAAAAGTATTCAGGATTTGGTAATAATTCCTCTGAGATTCATATTGCAATTATTTGTGGTATGGATTCTGATGGATCACAGAGTAATAGTGTTCTAGCTACTCTTGAGTCTATGAGTAATCTTAAGTATTCATATGATTTATATGTGATTAATGCTACAGATAGTGCATCTACAAATAATACTACAGGTAATGATACTAACACTACAAATACCACAAGTAATGATACTAATAGTTCTAATATAACTGTTAATAATAAGACTGAGACTCTTGCAAGTGAATATGTAGTACCTGATATTGAGAGTAATAATTATAACTTTAGTGTAGATATTCATGGTGTGGATGCATCAGATTCTAACTCATACATATTTGTACCAGTAGATGATACATATACTTCTAGTCTAATAGTATCTAGTATATCTAATAGTACTAGTGTTGGTAAATACACTCCTGACTCATATAATTATGCAGACAGTCTTGGTATTCCATTAATTAATAATAATATCGGATCAATAGTGTATATTTCTAATCAGTACTACTCTAATAGTACTTCAACTGAGATTAGTAGTGTTCTAACTGCTATAGATAACTTTGACTTCTTAAGTGTGTTAGAGGAAAACAGTACAGATAATACTACAGATAATACAACTGATAATAGTACTAATAATACTACTAGTAACAATACTGATAACTCTGTAGGTAACACTGAAATATAATATTTCCATTTAACCTTCTCTTTTTTTATATTTTTTAGAAATAGAATTGTATTTTATTGTGTGTTTTATTTGAGATTTTATTTTTTGAAATAATACTAATTATTGTGTTGTTTATTACTTATTGGAACTAGTTTTTTATTATAGATAAGTAGATGTATATAAATTTAGGTATGAATAAATACAAAGCATATATTGTTTATTGTACCTGTAGAAGAAGCATATCATCTTTTTTATAATTGATTTTAATTAGTATAGGGTAGTAACATTTATATGTACATATGAACATATTATCATATGTAAGTGATTAGCATGAATAATAAAGATCAGTATAATACAGGAGATGATGTATGTAACATCAAAGTAATACATGAAAAACCCATGAAAAGAGCAAAAGAAAACATGGATCAATTCAGTGATGAAACATACATGGAATTATCTGAAACTTTCAAATTATTTGGAAACCCTACAAGACTAAAAATAATGACACTCCTATCAAAAGAGGATTTATGTGTCTGTGACATATGTGAATTACTAAATATGAGTCAATCGGCAGTAAGCCACCAACTTAGAACACTACGAGGAAAAAACCTAGTAAAATACACAAAAGAAGGAAAACAGGCACGATATTCATTAGCTGATAAACACGTAATAAAAATACTAGAAATAGGACTAGAACATGTACTAGAATAGAGGTAAAAAATGGTAAACACGAACCAACACAACGAATGTTTTGATCCAGACTGTGAAATGGCAGACTGTCATAATCCAGAACACTACGAATATATATGTATGGATCCCACATGTGATCAAAAACACTGCGAAAACCATGCACATTATAACAAAAAACTACTAAAAGACTTTCAAGAACACACAGACTTCACAGTATTTAGCCATAAAGATGTAAAAATAGATAAAAACACGAAGGTATCACTATGTAACTGTGATGACTGCCAAGACGATGATGACTGCTGTGATGATGAATGTGAATGTCACACAGAAGAACACCATCATCACAACCATGAACATAACCACCATCATCATGAACACCATAACCACCATGAACATGACGATACAGATTGTTGCTGTGATGATGAATGTGAATCTGGAAATGTAATTCTATGTAACTGTGAGGACTGCCAAGATGATGATGAAGAGGAAGAAGAAGTAATAAAAGAGGGAGTACCCCTCCTAGCAAATAGATCAATACAGATAATTGTATCAAGTGGTATACTATTTGCACTAGGACACATTATCCAACACTTCTATGGATTAGGAATACCTGCTATAGTAGTATTTGGATTAGGAGCAATAATATCAGGATATGATATTGCAATAATGGCTGTAAAAGCACTAAAGAAGTATAATATTACCCCATCAGTATTAGTGGTAATAGCTGCAATAGCCTCATTCCTAATAGGTCATCCCGAGGAAGGTGCTGCTGTAACATTCCTATACTTCATATCAGAGTTCCTAGAAGACTATTCAGAACAACGTGCACAGCACTCAATAAAATCATTAGTTGAAATTGCACCAGAAACTGCTTGTGTAAAAATAGATGGATCAGAAGTAGTTAAATCAGTAGATGATGTAGCTATTGGTGAAACTGTAATAGTAAAACCAGGAGATAAAATCCCACTAGATGGTAAGATAGTTAAGGGTATAAGTAGTATTAACCAGGCATCAATTACTGGTGAGAGTGTACCTGTAACAAAGACTGTGGATGATGAAGTATTTAGTGGAACAGTAAACTCTGAAGGATACCTTGAAATAGAGGTAACAAAGCAGGCAAAAGATAGTGTAATCTCAAAGATTGTTGATCTAGTTAAAAGCTCACAACTAAACAGATCACACACAGAAACATATGTAGAGAAGATCTCTAAGTATTATACACCTTTAATGGTAGTAATAACTATATGTATAGCATTCATTCCACCATTATTCTTTGGTGAAAGCCTAATTGACTGGGTATATAGAGCATTATCTATTATGGTAATTTCCTGTCCATGTGCATTCCTAATATCTACACCTGTAGGTATGGTATCAGCAATTACCAGTGCAACACGTAAAGGTGTATTAATTAAGGGTAGTAACTATGTTGAAGAAATGCGTAATATTAAGGCTGTAATACTTGATAAGACAGGTACTCTAACAGAGGGAAAACTAGAGGTAAAGGATATACAATTAATTAGTTCAAACTACTCACAAGAGGATTTAATTAGAATAGCCTCATCACTTGAGACTAAATCATCACATCCTATAGGAGCAGCTATAACCAACTATGCCCATGAGAGTAATATCACATACCATGATATTAATAACTTTAAGAATGTTCCAGGAAAAGGTGTTGTAGGACTAATTAATAATAAGGAATACTACGCAGCAAATGAGTCACTAATAGATGGCGGAAACTTTAATGTTTCACATGAAGATGTGATGAGATATGCATCTGATGGTAAAACTGTAATCTTTGTTGGATGTAAAGAGGAAGTTATTGGTATAATAACTGTTAGGGATAAGATTAGAGATGAATCATCAGAAGTAATAAATAATCTTAAAAATAATGGTATAAAAACCATTATGCTAACAGGTGATAATAAGGTGGCTGCATATACTGTTGGAGAAAAAATCGGTGTGGACTATGTATTTAGTGACCTGTTACCAGAGGATAAACTAGACTTATTAGACATGATACGTAATAAGTTTGGTGATGTTGCAATGGTTGGTGATGGTGTAAATGATGCACCAAGTCTAGCACGTGCAAACATTGGTATAGCAATGGGTGCTGTAGGATCCGATGTAGCTATAGAAACAGCTGATGTAGCTCTAATGCAGGATGATCTTACAAAGCTTCCATACCTCTTTGATTTAAGTAAGAAGACTATGCAAGTTATTAGTCAGAACATTGTTGTGGCCCTTGGAGTTAAGTTCCTCTTTGTAATACTCGCAATACTTGGATTAATTACCCTAATGATGGCTGTAGGTATTGGAGATTTAGGTCTTACATTACTAGTTATATTAAACTCCCTTAGAATAGGAATTGTAAAAGATCCGCTATTCTAAATATTTTTTATTCTTTTTTATTATTTATTATACATTGTTTAATACTCAGATTTTTGGGATAAAATAACTTATCTACATAAGTTATTCTAGTGTAATTATATTCTAATTACTTTTTTTTGTCTAGAATATATTAAAAAATATTATAATCCACTTTAAGAACTACACTTTACTTAATTCTTAAAAAATAAGGCATATATTTAGGAATAAGTTTAAATACTAGTATACTAAATACTACTAGTAGAGGAGGTGAAAAGATGACTGAGTTACCAATAGCTCCAGTAGGAAGATTATTAAAAAATGCAGGTGCTAGTAGAATAAGTGATGATGCAAAAGTTGCTCTAGCAGAGGTTCTTGAGATCTACGGAACAGAAATAGCTGAAGATGCTGTTAAACTTGCAAAACACGCAGGAAGAAAAACAGTAAAAGCATCAGATATTGAGTTAGCTGTAAGAGAATAAACTTATGCCTTTGAACATGAGTTTATATTATTTCCTTTTTTTAAATCCAATTTAGAAACTATTTTTATTATTCGTTATTTTTATAACTTTAATTAATCATTAAAATCATATTAAGAAGTTTTATCATTAATATAAAATAGTATTAGCTTGTAATTTATTATTTATAAATTATCTGACTATGATTTAAAGATTATTTTTTCTATTCATTTAACTGTTATATTTCTATAATAAATAATAATATGATAT
>JAJQHG010000065.1 GCA_021199865.1 Methanosphaera sp.
AAATTAAACTTCTGATATACATGTAAGTTTTATTAAAATAGATTGATTTAAGGGATTTTATTAAATAAAAAATATAAGGGATTATTCTACATCTGTTAATCCCTTAACACGTTTTTGTTCTTCAATTATCTGGTCAACCATTGTATCAACAGTATTAGTCACATCAATATTCTCAATTACTGGAACATCATATTTATCTGCTTGATCAATAATATAGTCATGAGTCTTACGAATATCCCTAAAATGTTCAAGATATCTCTTTAGTGGACGTCTTGCCCATAACTGATGACAACGTGAGTAGAACCTACTTTTATGTACTTCCTCATCAGATAATGATAAGACAAATACGTGTACATTTTGTTTTTCAAGTAATTCTTCGTCAATAAAACCAGGTACTATGTGTACTCCTTCTATGACAATACTTATACCCTCTTTTAATGACCTTTCAATAACACCATTTAATCCTACACTAACAGTTGTAACGTGTTCCTTGAAACCAATTAATGTTTTATCAAACTCAGGTGGTGCTGGTGTTGATACTGCTCCTGCAGCGGTATAACTAGATTCAAAAAGTGTTGGACATAATTCTTTAGATACAACTTTTCTCATTACCTCACGAATCATGTCTGTACTTACCATATTCTTTATACCTAGTTTATTAGCTAACTCAAAAGAAATTGATGATGTACCAATACCAGAAGCTCCACCAATCAAGATAATTAAAGGATCTGTTGATTTCCTGATTTCCTTCCACGTAATATACTTTTTAGCTAGTTGTGGGTCTTCTTCTTGGAGTCTATCCTTAACTACTTGAATTAATTCTGTTACTGTAATGATGTCTTTTCCATCTTTCTTGATGGATTCTTCTATTTCTGAAGCTAATTGATAAGACCTATCTTGGTCTACTTCAGAACGAATTAATGATTTCGAAAGTATTCCTTTAGAGAAAGGTTCTCTGTACTTTTTTCCTCCAATTTCTCCTTCTACTAATAACATTATATCACAACCTAAAAGGTCAATTTTTTATTTAATTATACAATTTATATTATATTATTCATTTGATTTATATATATTGTAATCAATAATATTTTTTTATAAAAACAATTTACTAATTATTAAGATTATATTAATAATATGAATAATTAGTTCAAAAAAAGATGGAAAAGATGATTAATTAAAAATAATTTTTGGAACTTATTCTCCTATTTTTTCAAATAAGTCCTTGGTTGCACCACATAATGGGCAAGCCCAGTCATCTGGTAGATCTTCAAACTCAGTACCTGCAGGTATACCGTGTACATCGTCACCTTTTTCTGAATCATAGACCCATCCACATAAAGTACATTTATATTGTGTCATTTATTTTTCCTCCTTATACTTCAAATTATATTATTGTTTATATGATTTATATATCTTTGTATAATTGTCTATAATAAATTATAATGTATTATAAAAATAGAAAAAAATAAGAAGATGAATTAATAAAAGTTTTATTCTTCATTATACTGTTCTTGTTTAATGAATTAGGAATTTTATTGTATTTCTACAAATATATTGTTAGATAAATCTTTATCTAATAATACTTCTTGAGAGTCTATAATAACTTTTTGGGGTCCATTGAGAGGTGTTGAATTAATTAGAGTAACTTCTGTTTCTAATGTTATACCCATATCTATTAAACTCTGTATTTTATCATTATCTCCACGAATAAATTTAATTATTCCCACCTGATTAGGATTCATGTTGCCTATAGCGATGAGTCTCTCTATTCTGCGAGGAATATCATCAATATTATTTATTTTTGAGCACTCATAACATGTTGAAATGTTTAAATCACATATTGGGATAACATTATGATCATCTGGACACTGATCAGGGTAATCTAATAATTGACATAATTTTCTTTCAGCCTCATCAGATAATGAATGCTCCATTGCACATGCCTGTTCATGTAAATCCTCAATCTCTATACCTAAAGTTTGGTGTAAGAAGGTTTCAAGTATTCTATGCTTACGTACAATTTCTTTAGCTATTTTATAACCTTTATATGTAAGTTTTACTCCTTTATATTGGTAATATTCTACGTAGCCTTCTTTCTCTAATTTTTTGAGCATTTGTGTTACACTACCAGGAGCAATATCTAAATCTTTAGATATTTCAGTGGTTTTAGCCATATTATTATTTAAACTCTTTTTATAGATGGTCTCTAAATATTCCTCAATATTTTCACTGATTTCTTTTCCATGCATTCAATCATCCCCTCTTACATAATACTATAATATAATATGTTTAATATTATAACTCACATTCTTATAAATAAATTACTATTTTCTATATTATATATTACAAATAAAGTGATTATTTATTATTAATTAAATTATGTCAATTATTAATTATTATTCTTTGGAGAAAATTTCTGTTGTAAGTCACGTCTTAGAACCTTCCATCCATTAACTCTTGGTAATTCATTTAGTGTAAATATTTTTCGTGGAATCTTATATCTAGCAAGCTTAGTTCTAGTATATTCTAGTACTCCATCAACATCAGGCTCATCAGTCCATACTATTGCAGCGGCAGGTATTTCTCCACGATGTTCATCTGGTAGGCTAAATACGGATATTTCATCAACAGCTGGATGTTCAATCATTACTTCTTCTACTTCCATTGGATATATTTTCCATCCAGACATGATAATCATATCTTTTTTACGATCAGTTACAAATAAACGGTTATCATCATCAAGATATCCAATATCACCTGTTAAGAACCATCCATCCTTAAGGAATGTTTCTTCTGTTGCTTCTGGCTTATTCCAGTAACCTTTAGCAATAGATGGTCCACGCAGAGCTATCTCTCCATGATTCTTTTTATCCATAGTAATATTTGGATCATCAACATCCACTATTTTTACTTCACTAAAACATACAGGATGTCCTACACTCTCATATCTATCAGCAAATGCATAGTCTTCTGGCCTTATTACTGTACCTGTACCTATTACTATTGTTTCACTTGAACCATAGGCATTTAGTACTGGTATTCCATACTTCTTATAGAACTTCTTCCATGTATCCTTATGTAATGGGCCACCACCAGATATTATGCTCTCAACTGAGTATAATTTGTTTGATACTTTCTCAGGATTTACTACTATTGAATGTATGACTGGTGGCATTCCTGTTGCATGTGTAACATGATTTTCATAGATAATATCAAGGTATTCATCAAAACTATAATTATTCTTGGTTATACATAATGCTCCACTACGTAGTGCTGATATTGCCCATGAAATACCTACATGTGCCATTGGATAGATACAGAACATTACACTATTATGATCCATATTTAACACATCACACTCATTCATTATTGCACTAAACCAGTTACCATGTGTTAGCATTGCTCCTTTTGGTTTACCAGTTGTTCCACTAGTATATTGTAGTTGACAAACATCATCATAGTTTGTATTGCAGGCCTCAAGAACTTCCATATCCGTGTATTCATCCATACATTCTATAATATAACAATCAACGGATATATCCTCAATTTCCTCGTCTGTTATTATAAGTTTTGCATCGGAGTCATCAACAAAGTATTGTAACTCACTAGTAGTATATATTCTATTAGTAGGTATTGCTATAGCACCAATACGCCATAGAGCTAGTAATGAAAATAGGTATTCTGGACTATTCTCTAGGTATATGATTACACGATCAGACCTAGATATACCCATATCCAGTAATTTTCTTCCAAAATAGGATATAATTGATAGGATATCACTAGAACTATACTTCTTATTCCTATCAATAGAGTAATATACTGGTTTATTTAAACGACATGCATTTGCATCTAAAAAAGTTGTAATATTAATCATTAATTATACATTCCACAAAAGTCAATAATAATATATTTCTAATTATTTATATTTTAAAATTTATAATAATATTAATTAAAGAAATATTTTATAACAAAATTTACGTTGATACTATGAGCGTTGCAAACAGAGTATTAAAAAATTCTAGTCTACTAATCATTGCCAGTGTTATAAACAATGTAATGACATTTATATTAACATTATTTACAGCAAGATACTTAGGTACATATGATTATGGATTATTATCATCAGCAACATCATTCGTTGGCTTATTTGGTATATTCTGTGATCTTGGACTATCTACATATGCAATCAGAGAAGTATCTAGAGATAAAAGTCTTCTAAGTAAATATTTTGGTACAGTATTTGTTATTAGGGTCATATTATCTATTGTGACATTTATTATTTACATGTTCTTCATATGGATAAGTAATTTCACCTATGATGGTACTGTGGTAATGTTGCTATTAGGTATATACATGATATTTAATTCATTAACATTAGCTAATTACTCAATGTTCCAAAGTAATGAGAAAATGCAGTATCAAACTATTGGTAATGTAATTTATAGTGTTAGTGTATTACTAATAATATTATATATTATACATGAGAAATGTAATGTGATAATTGTAGCATTAGGATACCCAATAGCTATAACATTATCATTCATATACACAGTATATATTACATACAAGCATTATCCTAGACTTACTATATCCCTTGATAAATCATTTATGAAGAACTTGTTTGCTAAGGGAATACCTTTTGGTATAACATCAATATTTACTTCAGTATATTTCTGGATAGCATTAATAATACTAACATATACTGCTAGTAGTGATGCTGTAGGATTATTTAGTTCTTCACAGAAGTTATTATTAGTTGTGTCTGCTATAGCATACCTTGTATCTAATGCTATATTCCCTGTAATGAGTGAATTATATACACAAAATATTGAAAAACTTAGGGGATTATATTATAAGATATTAAAATTCCTATTAATACTTGGAATACCTATGGTATTAATTGCATCATTATATGCTTCTGACATAATTAATCTTATATATGGATCAGAATATGTTGTTGGATCCACAGCTTTATCCATACTAATATTTGCTGGTGTATTCATGCTTCTAAGTAATATTAGTTCAACACTACTTGGTGCAATTAATAAGCAAACTGTTGCCACAAAGATTTCCTGTATTGGTGCAATCTTTAGTATAATAGTAAACCTATTATTGATTATGAAGTACTCATATATTGGTGCTAGTTATGCAACTGTACTAACAGAGTTCTTAATATTATTCATGATGCTAATACATCTACATAATACAGAGTTTAAGATTACTATCAGAGAATGTATTAGCCCAATTACGAGGATAATAATAACAAATATCATAATGATAGTAGTCATACTTGTACTTGATTTATCATTCTGGCCAGCAGTAATTATTGGATGTGTAATCAATGTGATATGTTTATTCTTGACTGGTGCAATAAATAATGAAGATAAGGATATTATATTCGGTTTTGTTAATACAATACTTAGTAAATTCACTAATTCATAACCCTCTAAAAAATAGTATAAGATAAGTAGGAACTTATCTTTTTTTTTCCTTTTTTTATATTTACAATTATATTAATATTTCTAGGAT
>JAJQHG010000098.1 GCA_021199865.1 Methanosphaera sp.
TAATTATAGGAAATTATAGGAAATAAGTATAATTACATCTAATAGTAACATACTCCACATATCTGCTTATTTTAAATTAATTACTAGATAACTATTTTATATTATTTTTTTTAGATATAATAATTAAGAGGAGTTTTTATGTCTTACCTAGATAACAATCAGAATCAAACTGTACTAACATTTGGAAAAATAGATCCCAACATTCCAAAGAATCATATATCACATTATATTAATGAGTTTGTTGATGATAATTTTGAATATCTTGATAAGAAATATGAGAAGAAACTTGGAAGACCAGCTTTTGCAAAGACAGGGCAGATGAAACTATTAATGTATGGTGAATATGAAAATAAGAAAAGTTTTGAAGAAATAAGTAGTGAATGTGAATATAATATTTACTATAGGTATTTATCAGGAAATAACACACCATCTGGCCGTACACTTAAACGTTTCATGGATGATCATGGAGTAATATTCCAGAAGGCATTAGAAAAGTTATGTGAATCTAAAGAGAATATAACAAGTATTCATATAAACGGGAAAATAATGGATTCTGAAAAAAGTGATATAGACCAACTAAAACAAATTGATAGTTTTATGAAGGACTTGATCAAATCTCTTAAAAAACATGAAGCAAATAGTAAAGTTATAGCAAAAGAAGTAGAAATTAGTCAGGATGCTATTAATATTTATGAGTCTAGAAAGTACTCATCAAGAGAAAAGATTAATAAATTAATAGAATTAAATCACCAGATAAGACATAATAAAACAAACAGTATGTTTATAACATCAATCATGACACTACTAGAAATAGAAAAAAGTAGACATTACCCAGTAGAGAATAATTTATCCAGAAAAGATTACTCAAATAAATTAGTGAACTCTGTTAATATAACCATAGAATCTAGTGATGAAAAACTAGTTGATAAATGCAATAAAATAGAAAATGAAATTGCACTAAGATCACTAATATATAATATTAAAACTGTAAAATTTAATGAAAAAACTAGTTATAAAGACTTTGATAAGTTTATGGATAAATTATGTGATGAATATCCAGATATATGGTTTGAGGTCAATTAAAAAAAGATAAATTAAAAGAGAAAATGAAATTACTCATTCTCTAACTCTTCTAATAATAAATCCCATGTATCAAGAGATTCTTTTGCTGCTTCTTCTGTTAATACTTCTATAGCATAACCAGAGTGAATCAGTACATAACTACCTACATCTGCATCAACTAAGTCTAATTTTGCTTCCTGTTTTACTCCACCAAAATCACAAGTAGCAATGTTATTGTTTATTTCCAAAACCTTTGCAGGTGCTGCTATACACATATATTACTCCTCCCTATAATGTATATAATTATATTTAAATCGTCAAAAATTTTATTTTCTATAATAATATTAAATTATGTGTATTGTATTATTTAAATACTAATATTTTATTATTGTTTGCTTAGTATTATTTGAATAATTATTATTGTAATATAATTTTTAAATGTCTAACTTAGGGATACCTTTGATACTGTATCTAATTCTAACAGTAGTGGTATTATACTTCCATCTAATGGTTTATCTGTTACAATTGTTACATGAGGAGTATCATCAATTTCAGGATCTGAGACATACGCTTGTCTTATACTAATATTTTCTTTTGCTAATATTCTTGTTATATCTCTTAATACTCCTGCTTTTTGGCTTTCTCCTTCTATTTCTATTACTCCAAGCTCTAGTTGATTAGCAATATTCGATAGGAGAGGACCTGCTGTCTTAATATTTTTGAAGATATTTGTTAATTGTTCATCACATAGTATTGTGTTAATTGTTGAAGTTACTGCTCTGCGATCAGCATCAATTGATTTTGCTAATGATGATATATTAACTTCTACATCATTACAGTAGAGTTTATGATCTTCTCCTACATTTAATCCTAGTTCTAGGATTTTACTAACAACTTTCTGTTGTGCTGGATATTTAGAGAATTTATGGATTATATCTGACCACATATTATTCATCCTTATTTTTCTATTAAATAATTTGTATAGTACAATATATAAACTTATTGTACAAATTTATACACTAAAGCTTTATATAATACATTATAGTTATATTATAAATAACTAATGAGGATGATAAAATGAAAAAGAGTGAATGTTTTTGGCGACTTAAAGTCACATATTAAAGAACCTAAAACGTATGAAATTAACATAGATGATCCATTTAAATTATTTAAAAACTTATACTACAACTATAATGATTCATTCTTACTAGAATCCATGGAAAATGATAGTGGACTAGCAAGGTACTCAATTATAGGATTCAACCCAATAGCAAAGATAAAAGCACATGACAACAAAGTAGTAATTACAACAGATACATATACAACAGAATACGAATCAGATAACCCCTTACTAGACCTAAAAGAACTAATAAATAATGACTTTGAACAAGAAGGATTCCGAGGAGGCCTAATGGGATATATTTCCTATGAATCAATAAAATACTTTGAAGATGTTCCAACACATGAAAGTGTATACCCAGACTTTGAGTTTGGATTATTCCTTGACTGTGTAGTCTATGATAATATCAATAATAAATGTGAATATACAACAGTAAATAAAGATAGACGTCAACTCATATACAGAATCTATGAAGAGGAACATACAAGTGGAATCCTAGAATATAAAGTATTAGATGATGACTTCACACCAGAAGAATACATGGATGCAGTAAATAGAACCAAAGAATTAATAACAGATGGTGAAATATTTCAGGCAGTAGTAGCCAATAGTAGTAACTTTGTCCTAAAGGGAAGTAAACTACCATTATATGAAAGACTTAGAAACATTAATCCATCACCATACATGTATCACATAAAACTAGCACAAAGGGAAATAATAGGTTCAAGCCCTGAGATGCTTATGAGACTAGAAAATGGTATAGTAGAATCATACCCTATAGCTGGAACACGTGGTAGAGGCAAAACCCCTGAGGAAGATAAAGAACTAGAGGAAGATTTATTATCTGATGAGAAAGAGTTAGCCGAACACCTAATGCTAGTAGACCTATCACGTAATGATATAGGAAAGATTAGTAAGAATGACTCAGTAAAACTAGAGGAATTCTATGGCATCAGAAAATTCTCACACCTACAACACATTGTAAGTCATGTAACAGGTGAAATTATGGATGATAAAGATGCTATTGATGCATTCATGTCACTATTTCCTGCAGGTACACTTAGTGGAGCACCAAAGATACGTGCAATGGAGATAATTGATTCAATGGAGAAATATGCACGTGGACCATATGGAGGAGCTGTAGGATACTTCTCATTAAATGGTAATGCTGACTTTGCAATAACAATTAGAACACTAACAACTAATAATAATCGTGCAGAGATACAGGCAGGTGCAGGACTAGTATATGATTCTATAGCTAAAAATGAGCATGCTGAATGTGAACGTAAAAAAGGTGCAATAGTACAGGCACTAAAAGAGTCAGGAAGTGAAGTGTTATGATTTTAATAATAGATAATTATGACTCATTCACATATAATCTATATCAACTAGTAAGTAAGTATAGAAGTGATATTGTAACATATCGTAATGATAAGATTACACTTGAAGAGATTAAAGAGTTAAATCCTGATCATATAATTATATCACCAGGTCCAGGAAATCCTAATAATAAACGTGACTTTGGAGTATGTGAGAGTGTTATTAGAGAACTAAAGAGTACACCTATACTAGGAGTATGTCTTGGAAATCAGGGAATATATGCCTCATATGGTGGAAAAATAGTTAAAACATTACCTGTACATGGAAAAAGAGACCATATAACACACACAGATTCTGTTCTATTCAAGGATGTTCCAGAAAGTATTGAGATAATTAGATATCATTCATTAATATGTGATAATGACTCTCTACCTAGTGATATTAAGGTAACTAGTAGAACATCTAATGGAATAATTATGTCAATAGAACATAAGAAATATCCAACATATGGCTTACAATTCCACCCTGAATCTATTGGTGGAGAATATGGTGACAGGATACTAAAGAATTTTTTAGATATAGAAGGATAAACAATGAGTGTAATTCCAAGTATAGTTGAAAATAAGAAGAAAACTCTACAAATATCTAAAACAAAGTATCCTCTTAATGACTTAAAAGCTGATGCACAAGATTATGTTTCTACAAAGAAAAAAGTATACAGATTTCAAGAGGAATTAAAGAAGCCATATGTTAATCTTATAGCTGAATATAAGCCTGCAAGTCCTTCACAGGGCGATATTAGTAGTATGAGTGTTAATGATGTGATAAGCATATATGATGATAATCCCGTAGACATGATATCTGTACTTACAGAGGAAAGCTACTTTAAGAGTAATCTAGAAAACCTAATCAAGGCTAATGAATATACAAATAAACCATTACTACGTAAGGATTTTGTTATTGATGAATACATGATATATGAAGCTACACTTAATAATAGTAGCTGTGTATTACTAATGAGTGGAATATGTCCTGACATAGAAGAATACCTAAATATAAGTTATGATCTAGGAATAGATGCAATAGTTGAATGTCATACATATGAAGATTTAAATAACGCACTTGAATATGATCCTATGATAATAGGTATAAATAATAGAAATTTTAATGATTTAACAGTAGACTTAGATACAACAAAGAATCTAGCAGAATATGTACCAAACTATATGATATCCGAAAGTGGTGTAACTAGTATAGATGATGCTAAGAAGCTAGTTAGTTATGGTGCTGATGGATTACTTATAGGTACAAGTATTCTAAAAGATAAAGAGGCAGACGAAATAAATAAATTCATTAAAGAGTTAAGTAATATATTAAAAAAATAATTGAAGGTGAGTAATATGACCATAGAGATAAAAGTATGTGGAATAACCAGACAACAGGATTTAAAGAAGATTGAAAAGCTTGGAGTTGACCACATAGGATTTATTAATATTGAAAGGTCTAAGAGAAATATTTCGATGGATAATATAATTGATCTACAAAAGAATCTCTTAGATAAAAATAAAAGTACCCTCGTATTAGAACCTAATACATCCTATGAGGCACTCATGAAGGTTAATAGATCCCAAATATTTAATTTACAATTACATTCACTCACATGTTTTGATATTAGGTATCTTCTATGGCTTAATCAGTACCATAATAATGTAAGACTACAAGTCACAAGAGCTATAGGATTACGTGATGAAATATCACAATCAAAGAAGCGTGAGATAGAATATCATAGTTTATACACTGATAATATATTGTTTGACTATATTAAGGATGGATTAACTGGTGGAACAAACACACAGATACCAATAGATACAGCTATTAATGCTACACGTATAGTAAAAGCTAAGGATTCAAGAACAAAGGTAACACTTTCTGGTGGATTAAACCTTGAATATCTTGAAAGCATTAAAGATAAGTTAGATAACTTTGACATGATAGACCTAAATAGTGGAGTAGAAGATGAACCTGGAATAAAGAATATTAAAAAGGTTAAACAAGTTGTTAAATTATTAAGGGAGTAGAAGATAAAATGATAAACGATGGAAAATATGGTAAATATGGTGGTATCTTTGTACCAGAACTATTAATACCTGCAGTGGAAGAGTTAGAGGAAGCTTTCTATAAATATAAAGATGATGATAAATTTAATGAAGACTTAGATTTCTATCTTAAAGAGTTTGCAGGCAGACCAACAGGACTATACTATGCAGAGAATTTATCACAAAAGTATGGATGTAAAATATATCTTAAAAGAGAGGATATGTTACACACAGGTGCACACAAGATAAATAATGCGATAGGACAAGGTTTACTGGCAAAGTATATGGGTAAAACCAAACTTATAGCCGAGACTGGTGCAGGACAACATGGTATAGCAACAGCAGTTATTGGAGCAAAGCTTGGTCTTGATGTGAAGATCTTTATGGGATCAAAAGATGTTGAAAGACAAAAACTTAATGTGTTCCGTATGGAGTTATCAGGTGCAGAGGTAATACCTGTAGATATGGGATCAAGGACTCTTAAAGATTCAATTAATGAGGCATTCAGGTACTGGATATCTAATCTTGACACAACACATTACCTTATAGGTACAACTATGGGTCCACATCCATACCCTGAAATGGTTAAGCATTTCCATAAACCTATAGGTAAAGAAGCAAGAGAACAGATACTTGAAAAAGAGGGTAAGCTACCAGATACTGTTATTGCATGTGTTGGTGGTGGAAGTAATGCTATGGGTATATTCAGTGGATTTGTTGATAATGAAGATGTGGAACTAATAGGTGTTGAAGCTGGAGGATTAGGAGTAGATACTAATGAGCATGGTGCAACACTAACAAAGGGTACTGATGGAATACTTCATGGAGCACTCTCCAAGGTAATACAGAATTATGATGGACAGATAGAAGAAACTAGTAGTGTGTCTGCAGGACTAGACTATCCAGGTGTTGGACCAGAACATGCCTATCTTGAGAGTATTGGTAGAACAAAGTACTATGCAATAACAGATAAAGAAGCACTAGAAGCATTCCAGATACTATGTGAAACAGAAGGTATTATACCAGCACTTGAAAGTTCACATGCAGTAGCATATGCAATAAAGTATGCAAAGATGCCAGAAAATAAGGGTAAGACTATTATTGTAAATCTTTCTGGTCGTGGAGATAAAGACATGTTTACTGTTGCTAATGAATTAGGGGTGGAAGTATGAAGAAACAGACATATGCAGAGTTATTTGAGAAAACAAAACAAGATAATGAAGGGGTATTCATACCATTTCTAGTAGCAGGAGATCCTAACTATGAAACATCACTGGAGATAGGTAAATTATTAGTAGATAATGGTGCAGATGCTCTGGAGATAGGTTTCCCATTCTCTGATCCTGTTGCTGATGGACCAAGTGTACAAAATGCTGATCTTAGAGCATTTGATAGTGGAATGAATGTTGAGAAATGTTTCAAATACCTTGAAGATCTAAGAGCATATACAGATAAACCATTTGGTCTACTATTATATTATAACTTAGTATATCACTATGGAATTGATGAATTCTATAAAAGACTTAGTGAAATTGGAGTAAATGCAGTGCTCATAGCTGATCTTCCACCTGAAGAGGCTGAAGATGCTATGAATACCTCCAAGAAGTATGATATAGAGGAGATATTTATTGTATCACAGGCAACTAATAATGATAGACTAAAACATGTCACAGAGCTTGTTGGTGGATTTGTATATGTTGCTAGTGTAATGGGAACTACTGGTGCAAGAAGTAGTGTAGAAACAAATACTACTGAATTAATTAAACGTGTAAGAAAAGAGACTGATTTACCACTCTGTGTAGGATTTGGTATCTCTAGGCCAAAACACGTAAAGGAAGTGCTGGATTCTGGTGCCGATGGTGCAATTGTTGGTAGTGCACTAATAAATATTATAGCAGATAACCTGGATAATAAAGATGTTATGTATCAAGAAATAATTGATTATATAAAGAACATGAAAGAAGCAACGAGGTATTAAGATGATAAGAGAAGTATTAGATGATATTGTAGATAATAACCGTGACCTTACATATGATGAAGCATATGCATGTATGGATGACATAATGGATGCAAAATACTCTGATATCGTTGTATCAGCATTTTTAATGTGTCTTAGAATGAAGGGTGAAACTATTGATGAAATCACAGGTCTTACTAGTAGTATGAGGGATCATGCTACACAAATAGATTATGAACCAGAAAATGATTATCTAATTGAGACATGTGGAACTGGTGGTGACACCTTCAAAACATTTAATGTTAGTACTGCAGCATCCCTTATTGCTAGTGCTGCTGGAGCAAAGATCTCAAAACATGGTAATCGTAGTGTAAGTAGTAAGTTTGGTGGAGCAGATGCACTAGAAGCATTAGGTATTAATATAGAATTATCTCCAGAGCAAGTAGCCAACTCTATTGAGAACTGTAATTTTGCATTTATATTTGCACCACACTATCATAAAGCAACAAAGAATGTAATGACAGTAAGAAAGGAATTAAAGACACATACAATATTCAATCTTATTGGTCCAATAAGCTGTCCTAGTAAGGTTACTGCACGTATGACTGGTATATATGATCCAGATTTAGTGGAAACTATTGCACGTGTATCCATGAATCTCGGAGTAAAACGTGGTATGATTGTACATGGTTTTGATAATGAGGGTAATCCTGCAATGGATGAAATATCCAATATTGGTAAGACAAAAGTAGCATTCATTGATAATGGTGATGTGGAAGTTAAATATATTACACCCGAGGATTTTGGTCTAGACTATGCTAATCCAGAAGATATTACTGCACCAGATAGTCCTGAGGAACATCTACAGATAATCTATGATATAATAGATAATAAGACAGATACCAATGCTGATGTTGCACGTATGAATCTGGCACTAATGAATTCAGCAAGTATACTTTACTGTACCGAGAAAGTAGAATCATTAAAAGAGGGAGTAGAAGTATCACGTAAGCTTATTGAGGATGGCAGTGTTAGAAAACAATTAGATGAGATAGTTAAGTATAGTAATATGTAACTATTCAATGTTAATTATCCATAACCTCCAAAAATCACTTTTTTTATTTTATTACTTATGTAGAATTATTCTTATTACTTATTGTAGAAAATAATATTACTTTTCTATTATATAATATTCATATTAAGAAACAATCTCTGAGGTATTAAATATGACAAAAATCGTTATTATAGGTGCAGGTCCTGCTGGACGTTTTGCGGCTATGGATGCTGCTAAAGAGGGTAATGATGTAACATTAATTGAAGAAAAACATATTGGTGGTAAATGCTTAAACCAGGCATGTATGGTGGTATGTGCACTTAATGATGTGGCACGCCATGTAAATGATGCAAAGAACTTTGATGAATTAGGAATAGTTAACTATAAACCAGTAGTTAATTATCAAAATGTTGTTGAAGGTATAAAAACTACACAGAAGAAGATTAGGAAACTTATTACAAAAGAAACTGAACTTACTGGTGTTGAATATGTACATGGTAGTGCAACAGTTGATGCTGAACGTAAGGTTGTAATTGTTAATGAAGATGATGAGTATGACTATGATAAATTATTAATATGTACTGGTTCATCCCCAATGATTCCAGATATTCCTGGAGTAGAAAATGCATATACATATAAAGATACATTGAAGTTTAGTGAAGTTCCAGATAGACTAGTTATTATTGGTGGTGGATCTACTGCTGCAGAATATGCTGGAATATTCTCATCATTAGGTAGTCATGTTGAAATATTATGTATAACACGCTTCCTTAAAATGCTAGATGATACTGAAAGTGAGGAATATATTGTATCTAATTTACTTAAAAATACTATTGTACATGAAAACGTAGAAATTAATGAGATTAAAGATACATCAGTTATTACTAATTATGGAGAAATTGAGGGTAAAGTATTGATAGCCACAGGCGTAAAAGCAAATAGTCAGATAGTAGAAGGTATCATAGAACTTGACTCTAAGGGTAACATTGTAGTAGATAATCATATGCAGACATCTAATCCTGACATATACGCCGCAGGTGATGTTATAGGTGGATACATGTCAACACCAATATCACGTATGGAGTCAATAACTGCTATACATAATATTATGGGAGAAGATAGAACCCCCGATTATTCTCTGTTACCACACACTATATCACTACAGTATGATGTAAGTTATCTTAAAGGACACCAAGTATCTGGTGTTGGAAATAAGATGAAACTACCAGGTGCTGCAGGTCCAGGATCATTCTGGTACACACTTGAGGGAAAAACAGGTTATACCAAGGAAACTATTGATAGTGATGGTAGTATAACTGATATACTTGCTATTAGTCCATCATCAAATGTAGCTCTACCCTACATGACTAAAATGATTAAGGATGATACTAAGGCATCCGACTTTGAAAACTTTATAGAGATCCATCCAACAACAGATGGTATCTTTAAGTTAGCAGAGTACCATAAACTATATGAGTAAACTCTACTCATTATTACTTTTTTTATAAAAATAGTTTAAATAAGGATTATTAAAAATATTTAAAATAGAAGGTTATTACTCCATATGATCTATTACAAAATCTACTAGATTACTTGGTGAATCCAGTATATCTTTAGAATATTTACTAGCACTTTTTTTCATATCATCAATATTATCTAGAGCTTCATTTACTACACTAGATATGTTATCTACATGACTTTCTAGTACAGCTCCATCAAATACTTTAGATAAACCATGATATCTACCATATTTTACTCCAATAACAACTACTACTGGTATTTGACATGCCATAGTCTCATGTAGTGTTAGACCATCATCAGTGATTATTGCTAGGTCTATAAGATCATATAAATCCTTAATATAATCAATGTATCCTAAGTACATAATGTTTGGAACATCAATTATCTCATTTATACCCTCATGTAGAGGTGAACCAATGAGAAATATATTCACATCACTATTTTCCTGTGCATATCTACGTGCTGCTTTTGCCATATCATCAAATAGTGTTGATCCAGAAGCGAATAATACAGACTTCTTATTTGGATCAAACGTTGATGGTAACTTATCTAATATATTATCTTTATTTCCATCAATTATATCTCTTTTTATTGGAAGATATTCCTTAATAAAATCATGATTTGATTTTACATCCTTTGTATACACTGGTGACTCAGGCATTATGACTGTTGGACTAATTTTTAATGAAACCCTTGTATCTGTAGGTGTTAACACAATACCAACAGATGGCTTATGTGCAAGTTTTGCTCCAAGTAAACCTATAACACATCCTCCACCAATAGATCCTATTACTCCATCAGCATGCTCTTTTCTAATTAAATGTGCTGCTTTAATGGATGATGTAACTGTTTTTATTCCTGCTTTTAATAATTTTGACTTGGTTGCTGCATGTCCACCAGCTGCAGGTATAGGGGATTTAATCCAGTTAATATTATGGTTCTTCAAGTAGTAACCTGGAGCACTCGGATCTAAAACTATCTCTGATTCAATATCACGTTCTTCTAAGCATTGTTTAATATTAACAGCTGATACTATATCACCACCAGTTCCACGACCAGTTACAAAGATTAATAACTTCATATATCCACCTACAAAACAGTTTATTATTAGAAAAAAATTGTTAGAAAATAGTAATTATGAACTTTAGTAAATAATTATTTTCAAATCTTATTAAAGTTATATGTTAAATAGTTAATAAAATTTATTAAAAATAGTATGTTTAATATTTAAAAAGATTAGATGTAGTATTTAAGAGGGTTATCTAACTTATACTGGATTTCCCTCATCATCAAATACTTCTATACATTCACCTGTACAAAGATCAGCTGCTTCTTTATATACTTCTACATCATCAACTTCAATTTCGTCTATGTCATCTTCCCTAGTTGATCCTATAAGAGTAGCTAGATCATCTTCCTGATCAAAAGCAAATAATGAATCATCAACTTCTACACAATGACCGCACATCATACAATCGTCTCTTTCTAAAATTACTTCATACATATATTAAACTCCTTATAGTTATCATAATGGTATATAGCTAATATAATAGTAGATTATATATAAATGTTTTGATATTTTAGATTGAATATTAGAAAAATAATTGTAGTTATTAAAAGCAAAGGAATAAATCATAAAATATTATTTAAAAAAAGTATTATAAAAATAATAGAAAATTTAAATGTAAGTAATTATAACAATTTCTCACTATTTAAATCTTCATTTGTTTGTTTTTTAGCGAAAGGATTATATATTAATCTTCTTACACCAATAGATTTTAAGAAGGAACTTTCTACATTTATCTGCGTATTTCCTAGAGTAAATCTTCTAACTAGGTCGCCTAAGCCACCACCAGTAAGTATATCCATTACATAGTCACCAAATGTTGGATTATTTATATGTAAGTATTTTTCTAGGTAATGTTCAAGTGTATTTTCTCTAATTTTTGCAATGATAAATACTGTTATTAGTATTAATACTATCATTATTATGAATTCTACTAAAATGAAGTTGTTTGGTGCCACGATTCTTGTAGTCTCTGCTGATACTAATGCAAAACAGATACCTAAAGCTACACCAAATGAGTGGTTTCCTATTTCTCCCATCATAATATATCCAGAATAATCCTGTGAGATATATCCTAGTGCTATTAATAATAATAGTATAGGTATGTAATATGTTGATGAACCTATTAGTGCTAGTAGAGTAAATGATACAATAGACATTATTATTACTGTAATTCCTGCAACACCTGGTTGCATATCTGCTATATTAAATATTTGTACCATTACTAGTGATACAAGAATAGCTATTGGACCCATAACAGATAGTGCAATAAGGAAAACAGCTATTATACCTATTGCTCTAAAGAACTGTCCTACCTCAATATAAGATCCTAAAGGTCTTCTACCAACAATATCATCAATAAATGCTGTTACACCAATAATAGCTATGAAATAGTTATATGGTGCTGGAAACAGTAATACCATTACCAAGAACGGTGCTAGACCAACACCTCTAGGTACACCACCACGTATATTCTCAACGAGGTTTCCTCCAATCCTAGAAAATAGTACTGTGATTACTATTGTTAAAATCAGTGTAATAAAAAATGCAATTGTCCATAATAATATTATTTCCACATTTTCACCTAACATTATGTTTATGATTTTAATATAATATTATATTGAACTTGAAGTGTAATAAATTTATAGTTAAGTAGGATTATAGATTAATTATTCTATTGGATATCTAAGGAATGCTGCAATAGATCCTAGAGCTTCTAATTGTTTGCCTCCATCATGCTGACTACTAATTATAGATACTACTCCAGCCATCTGTTCTGTTCTATCCATAAGTTTTTGATATTCCTTGTTTCTTACTAGTTCATCCAGTATTAATAGTTTCTCTACAGCTCCAAGTTTTATAGCATTCTTTACTTGTTTTTTACCATATGTTACTAAGCCTGTATTTTTAGCTAAGTTTTCTAGTAACTTATTTACTGAGGATATCTCATTAGCTATTGTATTTTCTTGTGATAATTGTTCTATTAATCCATTCTTTAATACTTCCTGGATTCCTGCATGTCCACCTGCACCTGTACTTTCTATGACTGACTTCTTTGCTAGGTCGGGATATTTATCTTCAAGAAAATGGTAGTATGATTCTTTAGTAAATCCTGGTCCTATTATTATTAATTTATTTATTTCTGGTTGTTGTAGTAGAGTATTAGTAACTGATTCAAAGTATTCTTTTATCTGGCTAGATCTATTTTTGGAGAGTATCCTTTTTCCTGATATTTGTCCTGTTATTGGCCCTATTGTATCTATTCCATACTGTTTTATTAGTCCAAGGTAGGTTGTGTTATCCTCCATTGTAACTATTATCTGTGAAGTTTTATTTGATTGCTCTACTGCCTTATTTAATCTATCCAATGACCATTTATTCCAGTTTTTTATTATTCTTATTGAGTCATTTACCTTAATATTTAGTGTATGATAACTTCCTAGAGGTATTAATTCTTCTGGAGCACTCTTTATAATACCAGTAAATCTTAGTACTCCTGTAAATTTATGGAAGCTTATCTTCTGGACACCTATTCCTATTATGAATGTTTTCTTTACTCCTGAGTCAGCCCTTGTTTTTCCACTGTTGTTGTCCTGTATACGTCTTGTTGTTAGGGTTGATACGTAATCATTTTTTTCTACTATATGTGATAAGTGCCATAAGTCATCAATTGATTCTGGTATTACTTCTATTAGATTATCTTTCATATCTTGATGTTTTATTCGCATTTTATCACCTACTCCTATTCATGTTTTTATTATGGTGTTTAAATTAATGTGTTTGGATAATAACTCTAATCATATATTATATGTATTTTTAGTAGGCTTTATAATTTAATAATAATTATATAATAAAAAGTAATACTTTTATATGATTAATTATAGAATTAGTAATACAAATATTAAAGGTGAAAATTAAAAAGTTATGAATGACGAACAAAAGAAAAACTTAGTAAAAGCAGTAGAAAGTACTAGTCCATGGGAACGTATACCTACAACAGTAGAAGGTGTATTCATAGTTAAAACACCTGAACATAATAATTCACAGACTGTATTTGTTGAACTGAATCCATCAGTACAAGCACAACCTATTAAGAAGAGAGGAGTATATCTAAAGAATCTTCATGAATATGAAGCATTTAAGAAACTAGTAGAGAACCCTAAAGTAGAAGAACTATTAAGTATTGTTAGTGAATATTATACAAGAGGCGATATTTCTAGAATAGAGATATAAATAAGAATTATAAACTATTAAGAATATACTATAAATATAGATTAAGGATGAAATATTATGACTTGTGAAGATATTAACATAACAATTATTGGTGGTACTCGTGGTTTAGGACTATGGTTTGCCAACCAACTAAAACTTGATGGTTTTAATATTACTATTACAAGTCGTAATAAAACATCTGGACAAAAAGTTGCCCAAAAGATTGATACAAACTATTCAAATGATAACATAACAGCCATACAGAATGCAGACATTATACTATTTGCTGTACCAATAGAAGCAATGGAGGAAACTATTAAGAATGTTGCACCACATGCAAATAGAGGTAGTTTACTTATTGATATAACTAGTGTTAAAAGTATGCCCTCAGAGGCATTAATAAAATTTGCACCAGCAGATTGTGAGATTCTGCCAAGTCATCCAATGTTTGGGCCTCGTATACCATCACTTGATGATCAAATTGTAATATTAACACCTATTGAGAATAGGTGTGAAAAATGGTTTAACAAGGTATATTCATTCCTTGAGGATCATGGAGCAAAGATTGTTATAAGTACTCCTGAGGAACATGATAAAACTATGAGTGTTGTGCAGGGATTAACTCATTTTTCATATATTAGTATAGCCTCTACAATTGAACGCTTACAGGTTAGTGTTAAAAAATCCAGGGAATTTGCAAGCCCTGTTTATAGTCTTATGTTAGATATGATTAGTCGTATAGTATCACAAAACCCATACTTATACTATTCTATACAGAAGAATAATCCGCAGACAGCTATTTCTAGAAGAACCCTTATTGAGGAAAGTAAAAAATTAGCAAAGCTTATTGAGGAATCTAAGGAAGCAGAATTTGTTGAAAATATGAGTAATTCAGCGAAGTATCTTGATGAATATGAGGAAGCACTGGGTAGATCTGATAAAGCTATAAATGCTCTAAATCAGGATTTTTATATTATTAAATCATCTATTGGTAATGAAATGGGCTTTAAGCACCAGTACTCAGAAAATATACATGTAGGTATAGTTAAAAGTATTAAAAATGATATTATTACTATAATAAATGTTCATAAAAAGGAAGTTGAGTTAAAGCTTTCCAATGTTGTTATTTTAACTGATGAGGAAGTCTTTGAGTGGAAGAAGAATAATTTACCTGTATATACCTATGATGTATCAGTTCTTCTCCCTACAACATGTGATGAAAGTGTTTTATTAGACATGTTTAGTAATATTGATCAAGTTATTAGTGTTGAACTAATTGATACGTATATAAGTCCTAAATTTAGCCAAGGACTTTGTAGTTACACTTTTAGATATTCTACTTTTGAAAAGAAGAATCAAGAGCTTGTTGAAAATTATTTGAAGGGTATTGGTGGAGTTATTCACTAGTTTTTCTATTATTTTTTTACTCAAAAACCGTAAAGTATATATACTACTTCATTCAAACTTATAATTACAAAAAGTAACAAAAATAATTAAAATTAAAAAATATTAAATTAACATTTATATACTAAAAGAATCATAGTTATTATTACAAAAAGTAAGTAAAATAAAATAATTATAAAACTTGAATAAATTAATTGAAAAATAAAAATAATCCCCATTATATCAATAGGAGATGATTAAATGAGTAACGAACTAAAATTAAAAGTAGCAGAAGCATTCTCCCAAACTGATATAGGAAAATCAGTGGCACGAATTGACCCTAAATGTATGGAAGACTTAAAACTAAAAGATGGTGATGTAATAGAAATAGAAGGAACAAAAATAACAACAGCGACAGTAATAGCATCAAAATCAGATGTAAGCTTAGGAATACTAAGAATCGATAGTTACCTAAGAAAGAATGCAGGAACATCCATAGGAGAAGAAGTAACTATCAGACCAGCACAAATCAAGGAAGCACAAAAAGTAAAATTAGCACCAGTAGACCAAGAAATAGCAATACAGGGAAACCTAAATGCAGTATTTCAAAACAGAATCGTAAACAAAGGTGACATAATTGTAACAGGAGTAAGAAGACAAAATCCTGCACCACAAACAGACCTATTTGACAGCTTCTTTAACCAGATGATGAACACAACAGGATCACTTGGAGAAATAAAATTAGCAGTAATAGGAACAAAACCATTAGGACCAGTCAAAATAACAGAGAATACACAAATCGAAATGGAAACAAAACCTGTAGATCCAAGCAAGTTTGAAGGAGTAGATAACCTAATAGATGTATCCTATGAAGATATAGGTGGACTACAAAACGAGGTCAAAAAAATAAGAGAAATGGTAGAAATACCACTAAAAAGACCAGAACTCTTCAAACAATTAGGAATAAGTGCACCAAAAGGAGTATTACTACATGGACCACCAGGAACAGGTAAAACATTACTAGCAAAGGCAGTGGCAAATGAAACAAATGCCCACTTTATAGTAATAAATGGACCAGAGATCATGAGTAAATATGTGGGAGGATCCGAAGAACAACTAAGAGAAATCTTTGAAGAAGCAGAGGACAATAGTCCGTCCATCATATTTATAGATGAACTTGATGCAATAGCACCAAAGAGATCAGAAGTAACAGGAGATGTAGAACGTAGAACAGTAGCACAACTCTTAACACTTATGGATGGTCTAAAAAGTCGTGGAGAAGTAGTGGTAATTGGTGCAACCAACAGACCTGATGCAATTGATGAAGCACTAAGAAGACCTGGAAGATTTGATCGTGAAATAGAAATCGGTGTACCAGATAAGAATGAAAGAAAGGAAATCCTAGAGATCCACACAAGAAACATGCCATTAGCAGATGATGTAGATCTAGACGAAATAACAGCAACAACACATGGATTTGTAGGAGCAGACCTAGAAGCTTTATGTAAAGAAGCAGCAATGAGAGTACTAAGAAGAGTACTACCCGATGTGCAAACAGATAAGGAGGTACCACCAGAAATACTAGAGAAAATGGTTCTTGAACAGGAGGACTTCAAAGAAGCTCTAAGAGAAGTACAACCATCAGCACTAAGAGAAGTACTCATACAGATACCTGATGTAACATGGGATGATGTAGGTGGACTTGATAGTGCAAAACAAGAACTTAAAGAAGCAGTAGAATGGCCACTAAAATCTCCAGATAAATTCAAGAAGTTTGGTATCAACCCACCAAAAGGAGTCCTATTAACAGGAAGTCCTGGAACAGGTAAAACATTACTAGCAAAGGCTGTAGCACATGAGAGTGATGCAAACTTCATATCAATCAAAGGACCAGAACTATTATCTAAATGGGTTGGTGACTCTGAGAAGGGTATACGTGAAGTATTCAGGAAAGCTAGACAAACAGCTCCAACAGTAATATTCTTTGATGAGATAGACTCAATTGCACCAGCACGTGGATCAACAAGTGATAGTGGTGTAACCCAGAGAGTAGTAAACCAGTTACTTACAGAGATGGATGGAATGGAAGAATTAAATGATATCTCAGTAATAGCTGCAACTAACCGTAAGGATATAATTGATCCAGCATTAATTAGACCAGGAAGATTTGATAGAATAGTGGAAGTAGATCTACCTGACTTAGAATCTAGAGAAGAGATATTCAAGGTACACACTAAGGATATGCCACTAGCAGATGATGTTGATTTACATGAATTAGCAGCACAAGCTGATGGTTTCGTAGGAGCAGATATAGAATCAGTATGTCGTGAAGCTGTAATGTTAACACTTAGAGAAGACCCTGATGCAATAGAAGTATATAAATCAGAATTTGAGGAGGCAATGAAGAAGGTAAAACCACAAAAAGAAGAAGAATTAGTATCCTATAACTAAATTAGATAATTAAATAACCATTAATAAAAAATTTGCCATTAATAAATATATCGTTAAAAGTTTAAATCCATAAATTAGTGTATATTAGTTACACACCTCTTAAATAGACATAACCCATAAAAGTGTTTAGCAAACACTCAAAAAAATGCTCAAATATTATGAAAATCATAAAATATATCCAATATTCTAAATGAAATCTTTAGAGTGGGGTAGGAAAGCCCCACTTATTACTTTTTTTATAAAAATATTTAAAAAATAATTTAACAATTATTTATCAATATTTAATTAATTAGATCTTTTAATCTCCTAAAAATAAGTTTTATATTAATAATTAAAAAGGTTAATAAATATTAATATTTTAATCTATTTTTCAAGACTCAATATTAACAATTTATTAGTCATAGTTTTGTTATGTCCATGAGTAGGGATTGAATTCACTTGGGGGAATGTACATGATCTCTGCTAGATCCTCCTTTAGTAATTGTTGATTAAGGTTTTCTCCATCAACATATACTACTCCAAGGGTTCTATTATATTTGTCGAAGTGTTTTTCATTATCAACATCAATTGTTACTTCCTTGTTTAGACACTTTTGGGTAACATAGTCTTTGGCCTCATCGTAGCCAGCATCTCCACGTTCAGGTGTGTTAACTCCAACGAATCTTACCTTCCCTATTCCTGATACATATATTGTGTCTCCATCTACTACCTTGTAGCATGTTCCTGTAACATTACTACCATCTAGGTCTGGTAGGGAGTCAGTAGTGTCTGCTGCATATAACATTGATGCACCTATAACTACTAGTAATAGGGTTACTGCACCTAAATAAAATTTTTTCATAAAATCACTCTAAAATAAAATATTTAATTAATTATTTTAATATATTATATTATATATTTACTTTAATTAAAGAATTTAATGGAGATTGTATAGTGATATTAATTGTTGGTGGAGCAGGTTATATTGGTTCACATGTAAATAAAGCATTAAATGAAGCAGGATATGAAACAGTCATACTAGATAACCTAAGTTATGGACACAAAGAAGCAGTTAAATGGGGAGAATTCTGTGAATGTGACCTATCAAATATTGATGATGTAGATGAAATGTTCAATAAATATGATATTAATGCTGTAATGCATTTCTCATCATTTATTGATGTGGGTGAGTCTGTAACAAATCCAGAGAAGTATTATAATAATAATGTAGTAAATACTATGAATCTATTACATGTTATGCTAGATCATGATGTGAAGAAGTTTATATTCTCATCTACATGTGCAACATATGGAGTACCACAAAGTATCCCCCTAACAGAGGCTCATCCACAAAGTCCAATTAATCCATATGGACGTACAAAGTTAATGGTTGAACAAATCCTTAAGGATTATGATGAAGCATATGGATTAAAGAGTATTATACTAAGATACTTTAATGCATCAGGAGCAGATGAGTCTGGTATAATTGGTGAATCACATAATCCTGAGACACATCTTATACCATTAATACTTGATGCTGCTATAGGAAAACGTGATGATATAAAGATCTATGGAACAGATTATGATACACCTGATGGAACATGTATACGTGACTATATACATGTAACAGACCTTGCAAGTGCACATATCAAGGCATTAGAATACTTAACAGAGAATAATACTAGTAATAACTTTAATTTAGGTAATGGTCATGGATTCAGTGTACGTGAAGTAATAGATTCAGTTAAGAATGTGACAGGACGTGAATTCAAGGTATCCGAAATTGAGCGTCGCCCAGGAGATCCAGCAGTATTAATTGGTAGTTCTAAGAAGGCTGAAGATTTACTTGGATGGATTCCAGAGTATGGGGATATTGATGATATCATAAGAACTGCATGGACATGGCATCAAGAACTAAACAAGGAATAAGTATTATGAACACTGTATGTGCAGTAGTAGTAACCTATAATAGATGTGATCTACTAATTAAATCACTAGAATCACTCACCAACCAGTCACATAAGCTTGATGCTATCTATATAGTAGATAATAATTCAACTGATAATACACAGGAAATACTCATAAGTAATGGATACATAGAAAAAGAAATTAACTCTGATAAAATAACTTGTAGTCAATTATACTATGAGAATATACTAATAAAGTATATACATTTACCAGAGAATATTGGTGGTGCTGGTGGATTCTATTATGGAGTAAAACAAGCACACCATGATAACTATGACTGGATCTTTATAATGGATGATGATGCATTCCCTACAAAGGATTGTATAAAGGAGTTAGTACCCTATTTTGAATTAGAAGATACTGTGGCTCTTGCAAGTCTAAAGGTAGATCTAGATGATAACATATTATATCATCATAGAGGATACTTTAACTTTAATAGTGGACTACCAATACAGATACCAATAACTAAGGCTGATACAGAGTGTGAAACAAAGGATATTGACATGGTATCCTTTGTAGGATTACTAGTTAATAGAAGAGCAATAGATTCTATTGGTTATCCAAAAAAGGAGTTCTTTATACATACAGATGACCTAGAATACTGTATAAGGCTTAGAAGTGTTGGTAAAATAAAATTAGTAAATAAGAGTATAATACGTCATGCTGAAGGGAGTACAACAGGCACATATAAAAAGAAGGTTTTATCCATAGAAGCAGATAGACGACCATATGATAAACTATGGATTAACTATTATATGCAAAGAAATCTTATATGGATAGGACGTAAATACTCACAAAACAAGCTATCATTATATATAACTATACTAAAGAATTACATACTAACAATAATAGGTATACTAGTCTTTGATGATCATAAGTATAGAAGAATAAAGTTCTATACAAATGCCTATATTGATGGATTTAAATCTAGATTTGATAATAATAAGCCAAAAGAAATATTATATGATTAGGATGATAACATGGGAGTAAAGTTTAGGGATATTACAACACCTGAAGAGATAACAATGAAACAATTAAAGGGTAACATTCTAACAATGGATGCATCAAATGTACTCTACAAGTTTCTAGCAACAATGAGACAAGTAGATGGAAAACCATTAACAGATACTCATGGTAATATTACATCACACCTTAACGGTATAATATTCCAGACATCCACATTAATAGATCTAGGAATAAAGCCAGTATATGTCTTTGATGGTAAATCACCAGAACTTAAAAAGAAGACTCAACAGGAACGTATCGAAGTAAAAAGAGAGTCACGAGAAAAATATGAGCAAGCAAAAAAGGCTGGTGATGTAGAAGGTGCACGTAAGTATGCTGCACGTACAAGTAGTATTACAAGAGATATAGTAGAGTCAACTAAAAAGCTACTAGAACTAATGGGTCTACCATATGTACAATCAAAAACTGAGGGTGAAGCACAGGCCTCATACATGGTAGCCCAGGATGATGCATATGCTGTTGTATCACAAGACTATGATTGTCTACAGTTTGGTGCAACAAGGATGCTAAGAAACTTTAGGCTATCAAAGACACAGAAGAACCTTGAAATAGTATATCTGGATAAAACACTAAGTGACCTGGAATTGACACGTGAACAATTAGTGGATGTTGCAATGCTTGTAGGAACAGATTTTAATGAGGGAGTGTACGGTATTGGTGCAAAGAAGGGTATAAAGCTTATACATAAACATGGTACACTAGAGAATGTATTAGAATCCCTGGATGAGACCATGGAAGTTGATCCTGATGATATACGTGAAATATTCCTGAATCCTGATGTAGTAACAGATTATAATCTTAAATTTAAGCCACCAAAAAAGAGTAAACTAATAGATTATCTATGTGTTGAACATGACTTTGACCAGGAAAGAGTAGAGGTTGCAATAAATAAGTTAAAAGAAAATAGTGGTCAAACTAGCCTAGAAGCCTGGTTCTAAAAAATAGTTAAATGGGGATGATGGGTCGTTACTGTTATTTATGTACCTACATCCCAACTGTTCATATACTTTTTCTGATCATCTGAAAGATCATCTATTTTAACACCCATTGTCTGTAGTTTAAGTCTTGCAATTTCTGTGTCAACTTCATCTCTTGTTTTATATACACCTGGTTGCATATCCTCATTAAGGAGTCTCTTAGCAGATAATGCTTGCATAGCAAAGCTTAGATCCATAATTTCTGCTGGGTGTCCCTGTCCATGTTCACCTGCAAGGTTTACTAATCTTCCACCAGCAAGTAGGTAGATGTGACGTCCATCCTTCATCTCAAAGTCCTCAATATCTGGTTTTAGTGTACATCTATTTACACTTTGTGCTACAAGGTCATCCTCATTGATTTCTACATTGAAGTGTCCAGAGTTTGCTAGCATACATCCATCCTTAACATATTTGAAGTCATCACCAGATATAATGTCACGGTTACCTGTAGCTGTAACTACAATATCAGCCTCTTTTAATGCATCACGTACAGTCATTACACGGTATCCATCCATTTTAGCCTCTAGTGCACGTATTGGATCTACCTCTGTTACTATAACATTTGCTCCTAGTCCATCAGCACGCATAGATAGTCCTCTACCACACCAACCATATCCACAGATTACTACTGTTTGACCAGCAATAACACAGTTGGTTGTACCCATTATTGAGTCGAAGGTTGATTGACCAGTACCATACCTGTTATCAAACAAGTATTTCATGTAGGAGTCATTTACAGCCATTACAGGCATCTTTAATGCATTATCTTCAAACATTGCTTTTAGTCTGTGAATACCTGTGGTTGTCTCTTCACATCCACCACGTAGTTTCTCTAGTAGTTCTGGTCTTTCCTTGTGTATTAGGAATATGAGGTCTGCTCCATCATCTATTACAATATCAGGCTCATAGTCAAGTACTTTGTTTAATTGTTCATAGTACTCCTCATTACTTTCACCTGTCCATCCATACATGTTTAGTCCCATCTTTGCTCCAGCTGCTGTAGCATCATCCTGGGTAGATAATGGATTACATCCTGTCATAACAACTTCTGCTCCACCAGCTTGTAGTGTTAATCCAAGATTTATTGTTTTTGGCTCTAGGTGTAAACATGAACCAATTGTTACTCCCTCGAATGGTTTTTCTTCTTCGAATTGTTTCTTTATTGTCTCTAATACGGGCATGTGCCTTTGTACCCATTTAATCTTATTTTCACCCTCAGGGGCTAAGTTAATATCTTTAATATCGTATGCCATTATATATCCTCACTAAACTTTATAGAAATATATTGTTATTAATAATAATATATTAGTTTAAATATTTATAAATAGAATTTTTTTATGTAAAAATAGTTAAATTATAGTATACTAAAGTCTATTTTAGTATGAACTATATTGTAAATATTATTTGTATGATCTATATTGTATAGTATTCACCATCAGCTTGATTTATCTTTCTTAGTAGTTGCTTATTTTCTAGTGATACTATTATGTTGTATGTACTTTTAGGTGATAGTTCTAGTTCTCCATATAGTAGTGCTCCCTCTAATATGTAGCGTGGTGCATAGCCTTCATATTTTGATATTACATCCTGTATTATTACATATGCATCTTCCTCTGTCTTGTTTAGCATGTAATTTTTGAGTGCACTTTTATCTTCTACAATCTTTGTATCCTCATCCAGGTTTTCATATGTTACCTCTTTTGTATCAGCATCAAGTTTTATGAAGTGCTTCTTCTGTAGTGATTCTAACAGATCAACTATTCTTGTCTCAGATATGTCTAGTACTTCTCGAAGAGTTTCATATGATACTGATTCAGGGTACTTATCAAGATTATTCTTTATTAGGAGTAATACCTTATTTTCATCTTTTGTAATAATTTGCATAATAAGACCAGGTGGTTTTGAATAAATATTATTGTGTTTAACTTGTAATACACATATTTCTATTTATAATATTAGTTTTTGTAGTATTAATTTTTTATTAGATACTACTTTTTAGATTTAATCCTAAAATTTTTATTAATTACTATAATAGATATATAAAACTATGAATAGATAATTATAAAATTTAAATACAATATAAATACTAGTAATTCATGCTTAAATAATATTAATCAATAAAATAATTAATAACTAGTTTATAAGTAGTTATACTATGAATAAGGGATTATTATCTTTTAATTAATGTTTTAGTGTTATTAATATTATACCTATTTAGCCTTAATTCAAGGTGAAATATATGATTGATAAATTATATGAGAAAACCATTGAACGAAAAAGTGAAATAAATAACTACTTTGAATCAATACCTGAAATGATAGATAAAGAGTTAGTTAAAAAGAAGTATCATGAATATAACTTTGATACGACAGAACAAGATAAAACATTTGCAGCAATTGATGGAAGCTTTAATTCAAAGAATTATATGGCATCAATAGTATATGCACTTAGTAGTCAAACAATTGTATCAAGACCATCACAGGGTATCACAAAGCAATCCCAGGGAGGAGACATATACCATGTACCCTTATCAGAGAGAGGTAATATAAGAAAGATTCTATCTAACCGTATGAGTATACTTGAACTAAAGAGTACTATTGATACCTTGAAGAGAAACCCTGATATTGATTATATGCTTATTGATGGTAATATTAGTGGTAAAATAACTAACCTGGATATTCCAATAATAACTGATATAATTGAGAGAATATTGATATCAAAGATAAATATTAAGGATAAAATTCTTAACCTTCTAGATGAAGAGGATATGATAATAGAGAATACTACTCTAGCAATAAAGGAGGATCTACTATATGATATATCCATGATCTCTGGAATACCACTAAGTGATATAGAAAAAGAGGAACAAGACATAATAAGCTTTGTTGAAATAATTGAACAGTTATGCTGTGTATATTACTTGATAGAAAACTTTGGTGATAAAATTATTGGTGTATCAAAAACTAGCAGTACAACAAATATCTTTGATGATAAATTATCTGATGCTACAATATTAGAGTATGCTAATGTTAATCCAGGAACAACTGATGTATATATTAATGATAACCCTAAGCTTGTCAGGAAGACTAGGGCTGGTCTTGTAACATTAAATTATCCTGTACTAAATAATGAGTTATCAAGGTATCAATTTACAACAGCATTTACTAAGCTTGATGATATTGGTAATATATTGAAGATAGAATTACCTTACCGTGCAACTAAAGAAGACATGATAGATATACTAAATAATTTTAAAAGTATTTCTATAGAAGGATATCCATATATTCTAAAGAAAGCACATGATGAAGTTGTAATTACAGACATAGATATGGGAAATATTGTACGTAAACTTGAAATATATGAAAAGACTGGACGTGACATGCTATAAAGTAGATGATTAATATGAATAACAAATCAACTGATGAAATCATAGGCAGATGCTATGGAGAAACTGGTACAGACACTGTAAGCTTTGTATCAACAGAAATGCCCCAAGTAGGTGAATATGTATACTTGGAATATGATGGAAAAATAATAATGGGGACAATAGATAAGCTACATAGTGGTAGTTTAACCCTCAGAGAGGACATAATAAAGCCTGATACTATAGAGAAAATACTTAATATTGAAGGTGATATTGATAACTATGTAAGAGGATCAATCTCAATAATAGGTGATAAGGATAATCTTATAAAGCCTAGACGTCCTGCACCACCTGGAACAATAGTTAAGCGAGCCAACATAGAACTACTACAAGAAGTATTTAAGATGGATGATGGCTTAAAGCTAGGTACAATACTAAACCAACCAGAAGTAGATGTGAAGGTAGATATAAATAAACTAGTTAATAGACATGTTGCTATACTAGCTATGACAGGTTCTGGTAAATCCAATACTACTAGTGTGATCATGGATGGTCTACTTAAGGTTCATGCACCAATACTAGTCTTTGATATGCATGGAGAATATATTGATGCAGAATTTGAGAATGGTAAGACAGCAAAGATACAGGCTAAGATTAATCCAAATGATTTAACTCTTAGTGAATATAAGAAGCTTGCACAGGTTGGTGATAATGCTGTAAACCAGGAAAAATATCTTAGAGATGCACATAAATATGCAGAGGATGAAGTTAAAGAGGGTCGAGCAGATCATCAAAGCTTCATAGAACTAATGAGGAGTAATCTATCCCAAACATTAAATGAAAAAGAAAATGAGGATAAGAAGAATTCTAGTCATATAGATGCTATTAACCAAGTATATTTTAAGTTAGATGATATGGAGAAAAAATATAACACACTTCTTGATTCTAATGATGTAGGTGATATTATAGATCAAATAGAGCCATCAAGGATAAATATTATACCACTACATAATCTTGATGAGCGAGCAATGGATATACTAGTAAACCATGTACTATACAATATACTTCAAAGACGTAAAAATGGTCAAATAGAATACCCAATATTTATTGTTATAGAAGAAGCACATATACTAGCAGCTAATAATAGGAATACTAGGTCAAAAGAGACTATAAGTAGAATTGCACGTGAGGGACGTAAGTTTGGTGTAGGATTATGTCTTGTAAGCCAGAGTCCAAAGAATCTTGATAGTGCAACACTCTCACAGGTAAATAACCTTATTATTATGAGACTAGTTGAACCAAAGGATCAAAAGCATGTCCAGGAAAGTAGTGAGGGAATAGATAATAATATACTTGATAAGCTACCATCACTAAATGTTGGAGAAGCAGTGATTATTGGACAAATGACTAAAGTACCTGTGAGTGTGAAGATAGACGCGTTTAAGGGTAAACTTATGGGTCGTGACCCTAATGTACTAGAAATATGGGGCAACTTTAATAAACAGAAAGAAGAAAAACGTGAGCAATCTATAAAAGAAATAAATGATTTAGGAGTATAATAATGAATATACGTATAGCACATATGGCAGATACCCATCTTGGATATAGACAGTATGGTTTACTTGAGCGAGAAAAGGATTTCTATGACTCATTTAACAATATAATTGACGACATAATAGATAAGAATGTTGACTATGTGATACATTCAGGTGATCTATTTGAATCATCACGTCCACCAATAGAAGCAATTAGTGTAGCACAGAATGGTTTTAATAGACTTAAAGAGCATGGCATAGGAATATATGTTATTGCTGGAAACCATGATATAATGCAAAGATATCAGACAGTACTACCACAGAAACTATTTGAGGATGAAAAATTCCGTATATTTTCAACAACTGATAATTCTGTTATCCTAGAAGATAAAATATTTCTTGGAGGCTTACCCTACCTTAATAAAAAATATGAAGATGAAATATCTACAATGTTGTCACATATGTATGATAAAGCTAAAGATTATGATTACAAAATATTGATGCTACATGGTGCTATAAGTAAATACTTTGATTTTCAACCAGAGTTTGAATTAACAACTATCCCTAAGGGATTTGACTACTATGCAATGGGACATCTACATAAACGTATCATAGATGACTTTAATGAGGGAGTACTCTCCTATCCAGGCTCCACTGAGATCCGTAGTAAGGATGAATTAAATAGTTATAGAAGTGATTCTAAGGGATATAACTTAATTACCATTGATGATAGTAAAAAGAATATGAACATTGAATATGTAAATATACCCTTAGAACGTGAATTTATAGATAAGGTTATTAATTACTCTAATCTAGAGTCTGGTCTTGACACACTAAGAGAAGAAATAGAGAATTTATCCTCCTCAAAGAAGCCATTAGTTTACTTGAAGATTAATAATGGACGATTTGATAAAAGTGAAGTATATAATACTATAACAGATAAACTTGATGATTTAACACTGAAAACTAATATAACATATGACCCATTAAATGATGATGAAGATATTACATATGATGCTGAACTATTAACACCTGAGAGAGCTATTGAAGAACAGTTAAATGAAAGATATGATAATAATAAGTTAATTACTGATCTTGGAGTAAACCTATATAAATCACTTAATGAATCAACAAGTAGTGCAATAGATACAGCCCAAGAATACTATAATAAGATATATGA
>JAJQHG010000151.1 GCA_021199865.1 Methanosphaera sp.
CTTCCACCGAGATCTACACCTTATAATTCGGCGGCCGCGTGTGATGTGTATACGAGACAGATATAATATAATTAGAGGTAATAGAATGCTAGGTGAAGATAAACTACGAGAATTATTCCCAGAATATGAGGATTCAATACAACCATCAGGTATAGACCTAAAACTAGATAATGTATACGAACAAGTAAGTGATGGATCATTAATAGATAATCAGAAGAATTTACCAGAAATAAGAGAAGTAGAACCAGACGAGGATGACATATTTACATTAGAGCCTAAGACTGCTTATAGTGTTACAATAAGGGGTAAGATCAAGATTCCTGAGGGTTATACTATGCTTTATCTGCCAAGATCAACACTACTTAGATCATTTATATCAGTACATACAGCTGTGGGTGATCCAGGTTTCTATGGAACACTACAGTTTATGGTAATTAATAATGGTGAATATCCATATAAAATTAAGAAGTTTGAACGTGTTGTACAAGCAGTAGTGTTTAGTGTGGATGGGTCTGGTAGCTATACTGGATCATATCAAGAAGAATAGGAGATATAATGAAGGATAATATTAATAATGCCCAGTACCTAGTTGGGAAGCTAGAAGAAGAGGGTGTTAAGTATATCTTTGGCTATCCTGGTGAGCAAGTACTACCAATATATGAGGCTATTAGGACGTCCAATATTAAGCATGTTTTGATGCGACATGAACAGGCAGCTGTACATGCTGCTGATGCTTATGCAAGAGTTACTGGAGATTATGGTGTATGTCTTGCAACAGCAGGTCCTGGTGCAATGAATATGGTGATGGCTACTGCTACTGCATATAAGGATAATATACCATTAATTATTATAACAGGGGATGTACCAACGGAGATTAAAGGTAATGATACATTCCAGGATGTTGATATTACAGGAGTTTTTAGTCCAATAACTTATAAGAGTTATGATTGTATAAAGTCTGAGAAACTAGAAAATAGTATTGAGGAAATATTCTCATATAAGTATGATGGAATAAGTAGTGTATTCCACCTAAATATACCGAAAGATGTACAAAATAAACCAGTCAATATATCTCATAAAGTAATAAAAAGTAAGAAAGTTAGTGAACCTAACCTAAATAATGTAGAAGATATTATTAAAGAGTTAGATGAAGCAAAAAGACCGCTAATAATTGCAGGTTCTGGTGTTATAACATCACATTCAGAAAAATTACTAGAAGAGTTCATAAATAAAAACAAAATACCACTCACAACAACCTTCCCTGCCAGAGGAGTATTATCTGAGGATAACCCATACAACCTAGGATTAATAGGTAATCGTGGAAGTAGTATGGCAAACTATGCATCAGAAAATGCTGATCTAATAATAGCTATGGCAACAAGACTATCAGAGAGAACAACAAGTCACATAAAAACTGATAATATAATACAGATAAACACTAATAAAGAACACATAAAAACAACTAAAAACTATAACTATGACATTAAGGACTTACTAGGCAAACTAAACCAGGCCAACACTAAGAGTAGTAATTGGATTAAACAAATAAACCAGGTAAGTGAACCTGAAATAAAAGTAGAGGATACAGAGAATCTACATCCACGACTAGTAACAAGCATGATACTAAAGCATATGGATAATAACACAACCCTTATAATGGATGCTGGAACAACACCAACATACCTGACAGTTGACTCAAAACTAACAAAGCCATCACAAATACTTTTCTCTGGAGGCTTTGGACCAATGGGTTACTCAATACCTGCAAGTATTGGTGCATCCCTAGCACGCCCTGATGATATAATATTTGCAACTACTGGTGATGGTGCAGCACAGATGACCCTAGAAGAACTAGCAGTAATTAGTACACACCAACTACCAATAATCATATTCATAATTAACAATAACAAGCTTGGAATAATAAAACAGTGGCAGGAAATGAATGACATGCAACCATACATGGTAGAACTAGATAATCCTGACTTCATAGAACTAGCAAAAGCATATAATATAAGTGCTGATAACATAACAACACTTGAAGAATTAGATACAAAAATCAGTAAGGCAGTCAAAGAAAAGAAGCCACACCTATTTAACATAATAGTAGAGGATATACCTATACCTCTACCTTAACTACCAACTTAATTATTATAAAGGAGTTTATAGGAATCAATACTAATAATTATTTAAGTGCTATATCCATTACTGTAAACTTCTTACTAGTCTTTTTATTCTGGTTTTCAAAACCAACATTTAATGTGAAGTTAAAGTCTTTTTCTACAACATCATTTAACTCATCAAATGCAAAGTCGAGGTTTTGATCCATTAATGTAGATATCTTATCAAGTATCATCTTATATGCCTCACAGTGTGGATCTACACAGTCAACCACATTATCACTAATTGTTAGAGCATTATATGGGCATCCACCACGACAGTAATCTATGTGTTTACATTCATTACAATTACTATCAACATATTCCCTGAATTGATTTAATAGTTTCATTGGCTTAGTATTCATTAATTCCTCATATGTAGGTTTATCCTTTACATGTCCTATTACATAGTCAGGCATGTCAACAAACCTATAGCAGGGATATATACTTCCATCAGATCCTACTGCAAATGTTGAACCCATACAATCCACATATGTACATACACATCCCTTCTTCATTAATACTCCCCTGCAAAGATGATCCATATTCTTTAGTTGGATTTGATCAGCACAGTCAAGGTACTCATCTAACAGGTATAACATTAGTTTACCATAGTCTTCTGGTTCTAATGCAAAGTTATCACTTTTATGACTCTTTATTGATGGTAGTGCTGGGTGTATCTTCATATCAAGCCCATTATCCTTAAAGAAGTTAAATATCTCCTCTTTCTTCTGGATAGATGAATCTGTAAATGTACTTATGAAGCTTACATCTAAGCCATGTTTCTTTGCTATATTATATCCTGCCATTGTTTTTTCATAGTATCCTATACCTCTTTGTGAGTCATTTAACTCTTTTGGTCCATCAAGACTGCTTCCAACAGGTATATCATACTTCTTAAATAGCCTGGCTATATCATCATCCATCAACCATAGATTTGTCTGTATTGCAAATGCAGGGTAAAGATTTGATAATTGCCTAGAGATTTTATCTAGTGAGTATTCATAGAAGTCATATCCTGCTAGTAATGGTTCTCCTCCATGGAATGTAAATGTCACAGGTTCTACTTTAAAGTCTGATAACCATTCAATTATATCATCCATGGTTTCTTTACTCATTACTAGTGATGTTGTCTCTGAACTCCAACAGTAGTCACAGTTTGCTGGACATCCCATGGTTGGTATTATCATTACATGCATGTTTTCTTATCCCCTATAGATTATTCTTCTAGGTAGTAGTATTCGCCTGACTCCTTCTGTTCACGATCAAGATAACTATCTGTTTTATTTACTCTTGGCCTATTAGTTTCCTTATCTCTACGGAAGGTTATTTCTACATCAGAGAGGAATTTATTCATTGCATCTCTAAGATTTATAGGTGCTGTGGCCTCACCATTCTGGCCTGATTTACCATAGAATACCATTGCTCTGTCTGATACATAGTCAATAAATACTATGTCGTGATCTATTATTATAGCAGAGGTATCATCCCTTGTTATTAAGTGTTTGATTGCTTTACCAACCTTTAATCTCTGCTCTACATCAAGGAATGCTGTTGGCTCATCTAGTAGGTATACATCAGCCTCTTGGGATAGTGTGACTGCTGTTGCAAGTCTTTGTAGTTCTCCTCCAGATAATTTATTTACCTGTTTTTCTAGTATGTTATCTAGGTCAAATGGTTTTCCAATATCTGTGTTAAATACATTTGTTCCATAACCCTTAGCATGCATATATAGGTAGTCTTGTACTGATCCCTCAAAGTCGGATAATATGTATTGTGGCTTGTATGCTATCTTGATTTCCTCTTCGACCTCGCCACTATCTGGCTTTGTTAGTCCTGCAAGTATCTTTGCATATGTTGTTTTTCCTATACCGTTTGGTCCAAATGCTGTTATTACTTGGCTTTGATTTATTTCACCTGCATCTACCTTTAGTTCAAAGTTATCATATTTCTTGTGGAAGTCTGTGTAGGTTGTTATTGTTTCTGATTCTATTATGTCACTTGGTGGTCTTATCTCAAATTCTATTGGTGATTTTCTAATTCTTATGTTTTCCTCGTTTAGGAATCCATTAATGTATGCATTGATTCCTACTCTTACTCCTCTAAGTTTTGATACTACACCATATGCTCCTTCTTGTCCATACATTACATGTACATAGTCACTCATTGCATCTAGTGTTGCAAGGTCGTGTTCTATTACTAGTACATTCCTGTTTTCTCCTGCTAAGTCTCTTATTACTTCTACTGTGTTTAATCTCTGTTTTACATCTAGCCAACTTGTTGGTTCATCTATATAGTAGAAGTTTGCATCCCTTAATATTGTAGCTGCTATTGCTATTCTTTGTAGTTCTCCACCTGATAAGTTTTTTAGTGTTCTATCAAGAGTATTTTCTAGTTCTAGTTTTGTGACTACTTCATCCATCTTGTTTCTCTCATCTACTCCTGATAGTAGTTGTGATACTTTTCCTTTGACTACTTTTGGTAGTTGATCTACCATTTGTGGTTTGTATGCTAGTTTTATGTCTCCATTTGATAGGTCTTTGAAGTATTGTTGTAGTCGTGATCCTCTAAAGTAGTCTATTACTGTGTCCCATGAACCTTCAGTGTTATAGTTTCCAAAGTTTGGTATGATTTGTCCTGATAGTATGTTTAGTATTGTGGATTTTCCTATACCGTTTGGTCCAAGTAGTCCTACTACTGATCCATCCTTCATTGTTGGCATCCCAAATAATTCAAAACTGTTTGGTCCATATCTATGTATAGGTTCTTCATCTAATACTTCTGGTAGATTTATTATACTTATAGCATTAAATACACATCTATTTACACAGATTCCACAACCTGAACAGAGTTCCTCTGATATTACAGGTTTCTTATCATCATCACTTATTATGATTGTATCTTCTTCCATCCTTACTCCTGGACAGTATTCTATACATGCATAATTACATTTCTTTGGTTGACATTTATCCTTCTCTAGAATAGCTATTCGACTCAAAAACTACACTCCCACATTAATTCTATGAAAAAGTATGAATCAATCATTTTTAATATAATCCTTTTTTTGATGATTCATCATTTATTAATATTTTTAATATTTTTGATATATATTTTTTATATTATACTGTTATAGTCTAATGAAAAATAGTTGTAATGATAGACCATTTAGAAATATAATGAGTAATACATTACATAAAAGATAGTTTTCATGATTTATTCTTCTAATTGGCATGATGTAGATGATATATTATATTAATGTTAAGGTTATAATTTTTTAATTTGAACATAATTACTTATAAT
>JAJQHG010000159.1 GCA_021199865.1 Methanosphaera sp.
TTGTTATTATTTTTATAATCTTATTTTTTAGTATAAATAAACAATAATTAATTTATCATTATTTATCACTTATATAATAATTATCTAAAATAAAAACTATCTTAAAAACAGTTATTTCTTTAATTAAACAACTTTCTAAAAAGAAAAGTTTCAATTTTTACTATTAAAAACAAAAAGCTTTATATGTTTATTAAGATTATATTTAGTATTGTAAGAATATTTATTACAAATACACTAGGTATTACAAAATATTCAAATGTAATGTTTATCTTTGTATTACTTGATAATAATCAGAATGATTATAATCCTAAGTTTGTAGATTTGGAGTCTACATTTGTTAGTCAGCAATGACTGAATTAGAAGTACTTTCTTTGTTATGAATATTTGAGCACATAAATAATTATGGAATGTATTTTTAGATAAACAGTTGGAGGGACATTTTTTTTATTACTTGAAGTAAAATACAGAAAAAATAAATTATTTTGCCAATTCTTTTTCACAATAATTACATGTTTTAGATCTGTTCATAAATTATTTTTTACCAACTAAATAAGTTATGAGTAAACAGGAATAAGGCAGTGAAAATAATTAGTAGTAATGAATGTTACCCGGAATGAATATGATATTTTCATTTCTTAATAAAGTTAATTTAAGAGGTGTACATATAAATGCCAACATATGAAGACAAAATAGACTTGTATGGTGTAGACGGAAAAATTTTAGAAGAACAAGTACCTCTAGAATCAATTAGTCCTGTCGTAAACCCTACAATAAAAAGTATGATACAAGAAATTAAGCGTTCTGTTGCTGTAAATTTAGCAGGTATTGAAAAATCATTAGCAAACGGAGCTTACGGTGGAAAAGCTAACTTTGTTCCAGGAAGAGAACTTGATTTAGACATCATGGGAAATGTTGATGCAATTACTGATAAGATGGGTAAAATCTTAAAAGTATCACCAGATGATGATTTAAACATTAAATTAATCAACGGTGGAAAACAAGCATTAGTACAAGTTCCTTCTGAAAGATTAGCAGTATCAGGAGACTACTCTGTAGCACCATTAGCAACAGGAGCAGCTTTAATCCAAGCAATTCTTGATACATTTGATATTAACAAATATCAAGCTTCCGAAATTAAGACAGCAACTATGGGTGGATACCCACACGATGTAAAACTCGGAGGAGCAATCACAACCTTACTAGGACAAACAACTCACTTAGAAGGATTAGGTTACTCATTCAGAAACATTGGTGTAAACCACATAGTAGCAATTACAAAGAAAAATACTCTTAACTCAGTAGCTTTAGCATCAATCTTAGAGCAAACATCCACATTCGAGATGGGTGATGCAGTAGGTGCATTCGAAAGAAGTCACCTCTTAGGATTAGGTTTCCAAGGTTTAAACGCAAACAACCTTGTATTCGATTTAGTTAAAGAAAACGGTAAAGGTACTCTTGGTGACGTAGTAGTTGCATTATTAGCAAGAGCACTTGATGACGGAGTAATCAGAGTAAAAGAAACATTACCATCCGGATACAAATTATATGAACCAGTAGACTGGGCATTATGGAATGCATACGCAGCAGCAGGTTTAGTAGCAGCTACAATTGTAAACGTAGGTGCAGCTAGAGCAGCACAAGGTATTGCATCATCTATCTTATACTTCAACGATATCTTAGAATACGAAGCAGGATTACCTGGTGTAGACTATGGTAAAGTAATGGGTGTAGGTGTAGGTATGAGTTTCTTCTCACACGGTATATATGGTGGAGGAGGACCAGGTATCTTCAATGGTAACCACGTAGTAACAAGACACTCAAAAGGATACGCTATTCCATGTGATGCAGCAGCAATGGCATTAGATGCAGGTACACAGATGTTCTCTGTAGAATCAACATCCTCATTAGTTGGAGATGTATACAGTAGCGTAGACAACTTAAGAGAGCCAGTAAAATATGTTGCTCAAGGAGCTAGTCAAATAATGAATGACCTCTAATTAGGAAGTGTTAAATTTGTCAACAGAAGTAGATGACTCAGAAATTGATGTAATAAAAGCAAGTGATGTTAAAATTTTCCCATATAGGATATTAAAACCTAAAACAGCTGAGAAAATATTGAATGACATCTTTGAATTAGATGGTATCTTGAGAGTATTAATAAATGGTGAAAACTTACCTCAAGTTGTGAACATGGGTCCAGCTAAGGGAGAACCAGTAAATCATACTGATAGAACCACAATTAATATAAATGGTAATGAAGTACCATTGAGCGTCTCTGTTGGTGAAATAATTTTAACAGTCCAATTAGATAATCTTGACGATTTTGTATCACAAGTTAATGATATACTCGATAAACATATTGACTTTGGATTTTCTGTATCAACAGGAATATTTACAAAGACAACAACATCAGTTTCCGATTACATGAAATATGGTGAAGGATTTGAAGGTAGAGTAGACTCAAGACTTATAGGATTAGTAGATCCAAGTGCAAAATCATCAGAAAGTGTAAGATATATCAGGTGATTGTAAATGGCATATGAAGTACAATATTATCCTGGAGAAAGTGTTATTGCAGAAAACCGTAAAAAACACTTAAACCCAGATCATGAATTAGAAAAACTAAGAACTATTGCAGATGATGACATAGTTAAACTTTTAAGTCACAGAAACCCAGGAGAAGGTTACAAAACAGTACACCCACCTCTTGATGAAATGGACTTTGAAGAAGATGCTATGAAAGACTTCGTAGAACCAATCGACGGAGCAAAGAAAGGAATTCGTATAAGATACGTACAATTCACAGATTCAATGTACAACGCTCCTGCTCAACCATACGACAGAGCAAGAACCTACTTAAGAAGATTCAGAGGAGTAGATACAGGTACACTCTCAGGAAGACAAGTAGTAGAAATGAGAGAATCTGAGCTAGAAGAAGTATCAAAAATATTATTAGAATCCGAATTATTCGATACAGCAAAAACAGGTCTAAGAGGAGCAACCGTACACGGACACTCATTAAGACTTGACGAAAACGGTTTAATGTTCGACGCACTACAAAGATACGTATATGATGAAGACAAAGGTCACGTAGTATACGTAAAAGACCAAGTAGGTGTAGAACTTGATGAGCCTATTGATGTAGGTGAACCATTACCAGAAGATAAACTTAAAGAAATTACAACTATCTACCGATATGATAACGTAAGTCTCAGAGATGACCCAGAAGTTATTAAAGTAGTAGAAGAGGTTCATTTCGCTAGAACAAACGGTGGATACGGATTAGAAGTACTCAATGATGATTTACAAAGTAAATTAGGTGGTAACTAATGGATAATGATAAAAAATTATTCTTAAAGGCTTTACAAGAAAAATTTGATGAAGACCCTAAAGAAGAAAAAACTAAATATTACTGCTACGGTGGATGGGAACAATCTCCAAGAAAGAGAGAATTCAATGAACAAGCAGAAAAAGCAATGGAAGAACGTGGTGGACTACCATTTTATAACCCTGACATAGGTGTACCTCTCGGACAGAGAAAATTAATGGCATACCAAGTATCTGGTACAGACACATACGTAGAAGGAGACGACCTTCACTTCTGTAACAACTCTGCTATCCAACAATTAGTTGATGATATTAAGAGAACCATTATCGTAGGTATGGATACAGCACACGGTGTACTTGAACAAAGGTTAGGTGTAGAAGTTACTCCTGAGACAATCAACCAGTACATGGAAACCATCAACCACGCACTCCCTGGAGGAGCAGTTGTACAAGAACACATGGTAGAAATCGATCCAGGATTAGTTACTGATTCATACGCAAAAATCTTCTCTGGTGACGATGAATTAATCGATCAATTAGACCAAAGATTTGTAATTGATATTAACAAAGAGTTCCCTGAAGAACAAGCTGAAATGCTCAAAAAATACATAGGTAAGAAAACTTACCAAGTAAACAGAGTACCTACAATTGTAGTACGTGCTTGTGACGGTGGTACAACATCCAGATGGTCTGCTATGCAGGTAGGAATGAGTTTCATTTCTGCATACAAATTATGTGCAGGAGAAGCAGCTATTGCTGATTTCTCATACGCAGCAAAACACGCAGACGTAGTATCCATGGCATCAGCTATGCCAGCAAGAAGAGCAAGAGGTCCTAACGAACCTGGAGGTGTAACCTTCGGTGCATTCTCTGATATGGTACAAACCAGCAGAGTATCTGATGACCCAGCTGAAGTAACCCTAGAGGTTATTGGTGGAGCAGCACCATTATACGACGAAGTATGGTTAGGTTCATACATGTCTGGTGGTGTAGGATTCACACAGTATGCTACAGCAGCATACACAGATGAAATCTTAGATGATTTCGTATACTATGGTAAAGATTACGTAGAATCCAACTATGGTGGATTATGTCAAGCTGAAGCATCTTCTGATGTAGTAAGAGACATTGCTAGTGAAGTAACACTATACGGATTAGAACAATACGAAATACCAGCAGCACTTGAGGATCACTTCGGTGGATCACAGAGAGCAGCAGTTCTCGCAGCTGGTGCAGGTTGTTCTGTAGCATTCGCAACTGCTAACTCTAACGCAGGATTAAATGGATGGTACTTAAGTCAATTATTACACAAAGAAGGACACAGCAGATTAGGTTTCTATGGTTACGACTTACAAGATCAATGTGGTTCATCCAACACACTCTCAGTAAGAAGTGATGAAGGATTAATCCACGAGCTAAGAGGTCCTAACTACCCTAACTATGCAATGAACGTAGGTCACCAACCTGAATATGCAGGTATTGCACAAGCACCTCACGCAGCAAGAGGAGACGCATTTGCACTTAACCCACTAATCAAGGTAGCATTCGCAGACAGTAACCTTAAATTTGATTGGGCTCACCCAAGAAAATGTATTGCAAAAGGTGCAGTCAGAGAGTTCATGCCTAGTGGAGAACGTGACTTAATCAACCCAGCTTTATAAGCTTTGTTGATAAATTAATTTATTCATAGTGATATGGGGATTAATTTATATACTATGATATAGTAATATAATATTGGAGTTTTCCAAGTAAATAAAGTATTAATATTATATTTTAACTAGTAGTTTATTAATGAGTAAGGCAAGATACGACCTGTATTACCTTGGTAGACAAGGTACGATCTGCACTTTTTCATAATAAAATTACTAGATACTTTTACTAGGGAAATATTGAAGGGACTTGTTACTTAGAAAACAATCCCCTATATTTCACTATATTTTTTTTTAAAAAAAAACTATTTTTATCAATTTTATTCTAATTTAATAATATCTACTTTTAATATTTTAAGATAAAATTATAATTTAAGTTTATAGATTGTTTTATATTGACTTAAAAAATTT
>JAJQHG010000052.1 GCA_021199865.1 Methanosphaera sp.
ATATAAGAATATAAAAATAGTGTATGGAGATTAGTATATCACATATGAGATAATATATCACATATATTATATTGTTATAAAAACATGGATAATTATTATATTAAACATGTGGTGTTTAGAAAGTTTATCATTTATTCGAATGATTTATTATTAATATCTTTTAACTGCTTCTTACATTCCTCATTAGAACACATACCTGACTCTTGTGATTCACAGTTTAGTACTTCTATTCCATAGATTGCTAACTCATATATTATACGGTTTAGTTTACGTGATCTGTCTGTTAATATGTATTCAGTATTACTTCTATGATTATTATCATGAACTATTTTCTCTACAAGCCCATTCTTCTCCATAGACTTTAGTGTTTCTGATAGTACTGTGTTTGTTAGTGTAGGCTTATCTTCCTTAAATTCATTAAAATGTGTTTTCCCATGATACATATCCTTTATTATTGAAACTACCCATTTCCTACTTATTAACTTTAGGGTTGCATCTATAGGGCATTGAGCATCTCCACATGGTGTTTTCTTCTTTATCATTACATACCCCTTACATATATATTATCTAGTATATTCTATATGGAATGATATTTATAACTTATTAAGTATTTGCTAGCATACCAAACAAGAGACTCTTCATAATATAGTACTATTATGTTTCATCATCAAATAGTAACTTCTTAGAGTCATTCTTCATTCTCTCAGGAAATGAATCAATACTAATATTATTGCATCCTAGTACATCTAGGCCATATTCTACTAAGTCATATATTATAATATTTAGTTTACGTGACTTGTCTGTTAGGTGATACTCTGTATTATTTTTATCATATGTTATTTTCTCAACTAATCCTTCCTGTTCCATGAACTTTAGAGTATCTGATAAGACTGTATTAGTTAGTTCTGGTTTATATTCCTTGAATTGACTAAAATGTTTTTTACCAAGATACATATCCTTAATTAGTGCTATTACCCATTTACGGCCAATTAAACGTAGTGTTGAATCTATTGGACAATTTTCTCCACCATATGCTTCTATTAACTCCATTATTAAAACTTCCCCTCTTCATGGTATGTTTAAACATACAACTATTATTTAAACAAGAATTGTTATAATAGTATTTATAGAACAAACTTAATATTTTTGGGGTGATTATGTGACAAAAGAAAATCAAGCCTTACTAGAAAAGGTTATTGAAACTGTTACTCCACTAAGAGGTATACTTGATGTTGATGTACTTAATGATGAAGTACGTGCTAAAGTAACTCAAATTGAAATGGAGAAGAGTGGTGAATTAATCCCAGTTATTAATGCTGGTGTACATGAATGCCTAAATAGGGATTATACTATTGCAATAATAAAGAATGCATCATTTAGACCACCACCAACTGCAACAGTACAACTAGTAGATAATAAGGGACACCTACTTGGAGAAGAGATTGTAAATAAAGATCAGAAGGAAAAATACAATGAGGATGAGAATGCTACATATATTAATCCAGACTTTGTATTAACAGTAGATCAAGATATTATAGAGGAGAATCTTAAGACAAAGAACTTAGAGGAGAACCCAACAAAGCAGGCATTTGTTCTACCACCAGTACAATTTATTGAGGTAGAAGAAATAGAGGGTACTAAGGATGTTGTCTCAAGTAGTCCTGATCCACTAGCAGACGTGTACTTAAAGGAGTACTTCGGATTTGAAGATGATCCAAAACTTGCATCATTACTAGTAGGATTCAATGTAGAATAGTTGTACTAATCACCTAGTTCTGGGGTACAATCCATGAATGAATATGAATTAATAGATATACTAAGAAATGAGGATTCAACAATAAAAGTTGACTTACTAGATGATGATAAAAAGAAACAGATCCTATTATATGAAATGAAGCGTGCATCTGAACCTGTACCATTTATTAATAAGGGTATGGAGGAAGCATTTGAGTATGATGAAGCAGTAGTAGTAATAACAGATAATAGATCAGATAAACCTGTAAGACACACCGAGGATAATAATACTTTTACTCTTAGAACAGAGGATGGAAGTATTATTGGTGAGTTAATCTATGATGAGGAGGAACTAGAGGAACTCCATAATGATCCAACAGTATACTTCTTATCAGAAAACTTTGTTACATATAATAATGCATTTATGTCTGGACAGAAACAATTCTTTGTAATGGAGGCCGAGAAGAGTAGCTTCATAACAGATAAAGATCTTGATAGTACAGTTGAGAAACTTGTTGTGGCTGTTCCATCAACAGAGACTGATCATTATATTAAGGATTGTTATGGCATGTCTCATGATGATGCTATTGGTACTGTTATAATAGGATTTAATCCACTAAGAGATGAATAAGATATGTCAATAATGAAGCTGTTATCACAAGTATGTGATGTGTATGGTGTAGCAGACCTACAAATAGATAAGGATAGGCTCATAGAAAACTATGGTGAAGATATTCTAAGATACCCCTATGCTATTGTGATTGGACATAGGATGAGGGAGGATATCATAGAGAAGATTCCCGAGTCATATAATGATGATACTATAGCACAAGAATATCTTGATGAATACTATAATTCACATCAAAGAGTACTTGAAATATCCAGGAAGATAGAAAAAGAAGTTAACCATGAAGGTTATAATGCAATAATTCTGGATGTTGGTGGTAATAGTGATAAATTAAATCTTAAAAGATCATTTAGTAATAAGGCTAGTGCACATATAGCTGGTGTAGGGTGGATTGGTAAGAATAATCTTCTTACTACAAAGGAGTATGGGCCACGCCTAACATGGGCAACAATACTAACAGATGCACCATTATCAGATTATGCTGGTAGTCCTATGGATTCACAGTGTAGTGACTGTAAAATGTGTTATACTGCATGTCCTGGTAAAGCTATAAAGAATATTTCTAATCCAGAGGAATCATATTCACCTGAGAAGTGTGGTGAATATATTATGGCTCGAAGAGACGAGGGTCATCCACTTGCTTGTGGAATGTGTCTATATATATGTCCATATGGTAATAAGAAGAGTATGGCTATAAGAGCCTCTAAGAGTTAATCCTCACCTACCTCATTTTTTTTATTTATTAACTTATGATCTGTATTACAATATATATCTTAGACTATTTTTATTACATTTATTAGACTATTTTTATTACATTTATTAGACTATTTTTATTACAATTACTATTAGACTACTTATCATATACTATGTATCTTCACTGTGAAGATATTCATAGACTTGTTTTGCTAGTTTTTCATTAATATTACTGACACTAGCTATCTCCTCTACAGAGGCACTTCTTATAGCTTCAAGGTTATCAAAATGTTTTAGTAGTGCTTGTTTTCTCTTTTTACCAATTCCGGGTATTTCATCTAGCTCGGATTTAGTGAATGCTTTTGATCTAATATTTCTGTGGAATGTTATTGCAAATCTATGGGATTCATCACGTATATATTGTAGTAGGTGTAGTGCTGATGATTCTCTAGGTAGTATTATTGGATCTGACTTACCTGGCACATATACTTCCTCGAATTTCTTTGCTAATCCTATTAGTGGTACATCATTTATACCAAGTTCTTTGAATACATCTACTGCCATGTGTAGTTGTCCTTTACCTCCATCAATTACTACCAGGTCTGGTTTTATAAACTTTGAGTCATCAGGGTTCATATTCTCCTCAGTGTATCCTGGTGATATTGGTGTGTATCTTCTAATTAATACCTCACGCATCATTGCAAAATCATTTGGTCCAGGTGTATTCATTTTAAATTTACGGTACAAGTGTTTTGCTGGCTTTGCATTCTCAAATACTACGTTTGATGCTACTGCATGTATACCTGATATATTTGATATATCAAATGCTTCCATGTGGTAGGGTAGTCTTGGAAGATTAAGATAATTCTTCAGTGTTAATAATGGATTTTCTTCCTTTTTTGTTTTCTCTAATAATATTATATGTGCATTCTTCTTTGCTATCCTAATAAGACTTAGGTAGTTACCATCCTCAGCTACCCTAATTTTTACTCTATGTTTAGCCTTATCAGTTAGCCATTCAAGTATTATGTCCTCATCTATAATATTATCCTCTATTATTATCTCTTGAGGTATAGGTACTCTGTCATAGTACTGCTTTATGAACTCTGTTAGTATCTCCTGACTAGTATAATCCTCTATGTTATATAGTGTTAAATCATCCTTTTGACTAGTCTTACCATTACGTACTGATATTATTGTTACTACAGCTATATTATCCTCATAGTCTAGGCCTATAATATCATGGTCAATACTACGGTTAGGCTGAATATTCTGTTTTTCTAGTGTTACCTGTATTGTGTCTATTTGATCACGTATAAGTGCAGCTTTCTCATACTCCATGTTCTTAGCATACCTATTCATGTCACGCCTAAGTTTTCGTAGAATCATCTTATATTTTCCCTGCAAGAGTAATTTAACACGACGTATCCTTCTTTTATACTCCTCATGTGTAACTTTACCTGTACATGGTGCACAGCACTGCTTTATCTGGTAGTTAAGACATGGCCCATCCATATGTTTACATGTTCTTATCTGGAAGGTTTTGTTGATAAAATCTATGAAGCTTCTTGCACTAGTTGTATCAGTGTATGGTCCATAGTATGATCCACCATCATTTCGTAGGCTACGTGTAATAAGTATACGTGGATATTCCTCATTAGTAATCTTAATGTAGGGGTACTGTTTTCCATCCTTAAGACTAATATTATATCGTGGCTGATGCTGTTTTATAAGATTAGATTCAAGAATAAGTGCTTCCTTCTCGGTGATTGTTAAAATATATTCAAGGTAGGAAAAGTGTCTCATTAATACCTGTGTTTTTGGTCTATCAAGTTTATCCTCACTCTTAAAATAACTCTTAACCCTGTTTCTTAGCTTCTTTGCCTTACCCACATATATTATTGTATCATTAGCATCATGCATAATATATACTCCAGGTTTTTGTGGTAATTCTTCAGGATCAGTTATCTTCATAGACATATTATTATCCTCCTACATACTACTATCCATAGGGATAATTATAGTTTAAAATATTAGGTTTTCTAGTATAGTATTAATGAATTCTAATATGTATAGTATTAATGAATTCTAATATAATATATTAATTAACAATTTTATATAATAGCTTTTATTCTTATTAGATAATTTGTGAATAATTGTTTACTTATTTGATTAGTATTATTAACGATATTATTTAATTGTTAGAGATAATAATAGGGTTTATCATTACTGGAATTAGTTTTACTATGATCAATACCTGTTTTTATATATTTTAATTGGTGCTTATTTTTCTTTCATAAATTTTAATAG
>JAJQHG010000141.1 GCA_021199865.1 Methanosphaera sp.
ATGATAATCCATATACAGTTAATATATCAATTGTTTGTTAAGCTAATGTTAATGTTACCTGTTCATAAAAAATATAATTTAAAGACACTACATCAATAATAATAACATGTAAAGTATGATGTATGATCTGGAAAATAGGGGGGGATATGCTTAAAATGAAATTTTAATATTAACAACATGAAAAAAATTAAAAAAAAGTAAATGAGTGAGTATGTTACTTATAGGAATCCTTGTTTTCTTAGAGATTGTGTGAAGCTTAAGTTAGATTTATTATTAGCCTGTGTTGATTCTGGTGTGTCCTCTGCAGGTGTAGGGTTAGTCTCACTAGAAGCTTCTTCTTTGGATTGTGTATCTTGTGATTCACTGGTAACTTCTTCTTTGATGTCCAGTTTCTCAATCTTTTCTAGACATTCTGTTGCTACTTGTGCTATTGGATCTATTACCATGGATACGGGTGGTGCATATGAGAATTCCATTGTTACTACATCACTACATTTTAGTTTCTGTGTCATTATTGCTGTCATTGTATCTACACGTTCGGCTACAGCCTCCTGTCCAAACATTTGGCATCCGATTATTGTTCCATCTGTTTTTGCGATAAGCTTTATGTGTAATGGTTTGCTTCCAGGATAGTATCTTGCCCTTGAGAGTGTATCTATACTACTTATTACTACATCTATTCCACGTTTTTCTGCTTCTTGTTGTGTTATACCTACAGCTCCCATCTCCATTATACCTATCTGGGATACTGTGGAGTTTAGTACTGGTTTGAATGCTACATCATTACCTGTTAAGTGTTTTGCTAGTATTATTCCACATCTAACAGCAGTTGTTCCTAGTGGTGATAATGTTACTTCACCAGTTATTGCATCTGTTACCTCAATACAGTCACCTATTGCATACACATTTTCAACAGAGGTCTCCATATAATCATTTACCTTGATTGCAAACTTACCTAGTTCACAGCCTATACTTTCAGCTAGCTCTGTTTGAGGTCTTACACCTGTGGAGAGTATTACCATATCTGCTGGTTGTTCAACTCCATCTATTGTTACACTTTCAACCTTATTTGTTCCATTTATGGATTCTACAGCAGAACCTGTGAGTATCTTAATGTTCTTATCTTGTAGGTGATCACGGAACTTATCAGACATTTCCTGATCAAATGATCTTGGGAATAATTGTGGCATCATCTCAGCAATTGTTACTTCTAAGCCTTTGTATGCTAGTTCTGATCCTAACTCTAATCCAATTGCTCCTCCACCAACTAGTACTACTTTCTCTGATTTTTTTGCATATTCTAATATTTTCTGGCCATCCTCTACTGTTCTTACCTTAAATACTCCCTCAAGGTCTTTTCCTGGTATTGGTGGTATTAATGGTTTTCCACCTGTTGCTATTACTAGTTTATCATACTTAACGTATTGTTGATCACCATTTCTTGTCTCATATAATAATTGTGTATTATCATGATCTATTTCTTTGACTGTAGTCTCTGTCATTATACGGATATTCTTCTTTAGGTATTCTCCTGGCTTGTGCATTATTATATCATCAAACTTCTCTATGTGTCCTCCTATTACGTAGGGAATTGCACATGGAGAGTATGCAACATTCTTCTGTGTTGTGAATACTATTATCTGGGATTCTTCATCATATTTTCTTATGTTTGATGCAGCAGTTAATCCGGATGCTCCACCACCAATTATTACTATGTTCACTCATTTCACCTTAGACTTATCTATGTAAATATTTATGGATTTTATTTCTTTTATATTTTAGTTAATAATATTAGTTAATTATTCTAGTAGTCCCCTGATTGTCTGGGCAAATTCTGATTCAACTATGCTTTTTGCTCCAAGTGTCTTTGAGTGTGCATCTAGTTCTGTTACAACCATATCAAAGCCCATATCTCTTAGTGGTTCAACTAGTCTTGGACCATCAGTTAAGGCTATAGTTTCCCCTGGTACTTTGGAGACATCCACAGCATGTGGCACACCTAGTATTATTGTTAAGTCACTATTAAGGTGTGATAATTCTTCCTCAGCTTTCTGGCCTGTGACGGGGTATTCATCTAGTCCACCAGTAGTATAATCAATACTCTGGGAGATACTCTTATTTACCTCCACTGCATGCTGTCTAATATATGGTAGTCCTATTGATTCATCAGTATTAGCAATATATACTGGCTTGTTATCAGGGTAGTATTTAGCCCAATCAATAGTCATTATATCAGCAAAGAGGTAGCTTGTCTCCTTCTTTGCATTTAGTACTATTGATACCTTCTTACCTTCATCTAGTGCTTCTAGTATTCTTTTTGCTACTACTACCTTGTTATCTCCATAGTCTGGCTTAATATATTCTCCTTTAGCCATTCCACGAGTCTTTTCCAGGTTTGTTGCCTCTTCTAGCATATGAGTTTGTCTTTCAACTTCTTCATCACTTATTATTCCTACACTGTTTGCAGCTTTTAGTGTTGATATTGCTCCAGCTGTATTGTTTCCATCACCATATCCACCATGGGTTTCTACTACTATTATGTTAGCATCAATATCCACTTCTTTTGCTGCACTCTTCATGTTCTCTCCTATTATCATACTTGCACATGTTCCAACAACACCTATGTTCTTTGGGCTGAATGCCTCATATACTTCATTAATTGTTGATACTAATCTTTCCTTTGCACCGAATATGAAGTCATTTTCTGTCATTGCTGTTGTTATTACACGTACTCCTTCATCCTCTAGGAGTCTTGAGGTTCTAAAGCAGCACCCTGATGGTCCATGCATAATTATTACTTCTACTCCAAGGTCTCTTAGAGTATATAGTGCTGCAGCTATTGGACTTGGTCTTGGATGAATCATAACATTTCCTCCTTTTTTAGTCTATATTGTCCTACACTACTATACTCCTTATTGCTAAAGGCATCAGTATTTAGGAGTGGTAGTGCTGTTATAATAACTTTCTCTACACGTTCTGGGTCTATAGCACGATATTCTGGTTTATCAGCCATGATAATTATACAGTCAGAATTATATGCTTCATCTAATGTGATCTTCTTAGCACCATGTTTTTCTATTATATCTGGGGATACTGCATCATCATGTACCCATACTTCCACATCTCTTTTTACAAAGTCATCTACTAGTGTAAGTGATACATTATCATCTTCTACTAGTTTATCATCATCTGTTAGGCCTAATATTGCAACGGTTGTCTCAAACATTGCCAGGTGTTCTTTTAGATATAATTCCTTCTCTGCCATGTATGCTATATGGTATGCTACATAGTCATTTGTACTGCGTGTAGTCTCTGATAACTGTGATGCTTCACCATATTCATCAGCTAGACTCATAATCTCCTTGGATCCACGTATAGTATCACAGTCCAGTACTGGTTGTGGATATAATAAATTTACATCACTACTAGTGTTAGCTAGGTCTATAGAGTCAATAAGGTCAACTGTTAATGCCTCTGAGAGTATTGCTAACTGGTTTGACAGAGCTATGAGTGTATCCTTATATGCACTTTGTAGCATGCATACAGCCTCAGCACTCTGTATATTACTTGCAACCCTTATGTTATCACCTAAAGGTTCATATAGCCTTGTTATATAATCTTTGGAGTACTCATTAGTGGCTGCGATTACCCTTGTATCATCTGTTATCATTGTGGTGTATGCCATGTTAATATCCTTAATCATGTCATATCCATCTATAATTTTAGATAACTTGTAGACTGTTCGTGGTGGTACTTTAGAGTCAATGATAAATAGGCAGTCTTCACGTACCACATCTTTTATATTTGTACATGCATCAGTTAGAGGTGTAATATCATAGTCTGCATCAACTATACAGTTATGTGTGAATAGGATAACTGTCTCATCACTAAAGATATTCTTATCACTGCTTTTTTCTAGTTTTGTGTTAATAGTATTCTCTTCATCATATACTATTGTTTCAGAGGGTAGGAAGTCCTCATATAATTGCATGTTTGTATCACTGTCTGGATAGATAATCATGTGTTATCACCTACTTGTTTGAGATTATACTTATTATATCAGATTGTTCGAGGACTTGTTCACTGGAGATCTTCATATTCTTTCTTGCATCAATTGCATGGGTAAAGCCCTCACCAATATCTGTGTGTATACAGTATGCTAAGTCTCTAGGATTAGATCCATGAGGTATTAGTAGTGCATCAGGTAGAATATTACCCTTCTGATCAGAATACTTATGCTCATCCTCAACAGGATAAACAACTATCTGGTCAAGTAACTCATATACTGCCCTGTTAAGTGTCTGTTGTATACCTGTTGATCCATACTTCTTTAACACATTAGTATCAATATATTCTAGTGCCATCCTCTGCTTATCCTTAAGCTTAGATTCATCAAGTACCTCGAAGTGATCCTCACCAGAAACATAATCTATTAATCCTGTACTTCTAGCATTAACTAGTGCTAACTCTGACTCTGCACTTGTAGGTATAACCTTATCATACTCCTCTTGGAGTCGTCTAATATTCTCTTCAGCCTCTGGTGTATCCATCTTGTTTGCAACAATAATTATTGGCTTAGAAATCTCAAGTAGTTTATCAAGGAATCTTAGGATATCATCCTTCTCCCATTTATCATAGTTATCATCCATGATACGCTCTGCTTCTATTACATCATCAATTGTTATACCAACACCTGTTAGTTGCTCGGATATTACCTTTGCAAAGTTTAGGTGTTCACTCATAACCTTCCTTATAAGTCTTGGCCAGTTACGTTGAAGTATAGAGTATACCCACATGGTGATCTCTTCTCTAAGGAAGTTAACATCATCTAGTGGATCATGACTCCCAGGATCACAGGGGTTTCCCTCCTCATCAGTAGATCCTGATGCATCAATAATATGTATTAGAGCTCTTGCCTGACTTAAATCATCAAGAAACTTGTTTCCTAGTCCCTTACCCTCATATGCACCAGGTACTAATCCTGCTACATCAATTAGTTCTACTGGTATGTAACGTGTTCCATCAACACATTTACCTGTACGTGGATTACATGTAACTCCTAATTCACCACATGGACACTCGGCTGTAATGTATGCTACAGCTGTATTTACATCAATTGTTGTGAATGGATAGTTTGCTACTTCTGCTTGTGATAATGTTGCAGAATTAAAGAATGATGATTTTCCTACATTTGGTTTTCCTGTAACTGCTATTTGCAACATGATATTTTTACTCCTCATTAATATTTTAATAAAATAGTGTATTGTTCAAAAATATTTATTGATTAAGAATTAATATAATAGTCTAAAATAAATGATTTAGATTGCTCTATTTTATAAGATTTAGAT
>JAJQHG010000055.1 GCA_021199865.1 Methanosphaera sp.
ATATTCGAAATATTTATCCTTTTGTATAGTATAAAACTCAATAATTTTTTCTATAATAGTTTTTTTAGGTCTTTCTTCAGTTAAAATGTATAAATTTACCATAATATTTCATGGTTTAATATAACTTATAAATATAATAATGGTACAAGATACATACTTTTTAACTATTTTTTTAGTACTAAATCTTTATTTTAAAAAAGTTATTAGTGTGGTGGTTAGGTATTAGAAGTATTAGTCTTCTAGTGTTTTACTTACTCTTTTATAGTCTTCTATGTTGTGGAATGATTTTGTTGCATCCACGCCTATCTTGGTGGTTGTTCCATCTATTTGGGCAACAGGATCAAGTGATGATCCCCTGGCTTTTGGTATGATTATTATGTCATCATCACCTTTTACTCTTGTTGCAATAGCATACTCTACATCCACAGGATCAAATATATCAATATCTTCGTCAACTATAACACAATGCTTTAGTGATGGATGTGCAGATAATGCAGCCATCATCACATTTTTAGCATCACCCTCTGTCTGCTTCTTTATTGATACTACTGCATGTAGCCAACAACAGCCACCCTCTGTTAGTACAACATTCTGTACTGTTGGTAGAGTATTTTTCACACTATTATATATACGTGGCTCTTGTGGTAGACCCTGTAATAGTTTATGTTCATTGCCTGCTGGTAGTATTGCATGATAATATGCATCATCATTATAGTGCATACGACTTAACTTAATGATTGGTTCTTCTCTAACCTTATCATATGTGTCTGTTAAGTCAACAAATGGGCCCTCAGTTGCACGTTTATCTGGTAGGATCTGTCCTTCTAGGAGTATCTCACATTCTGGTGCTAGTATATCAACATCTTCACATTCAATGAGTGTTAACTCTCCATTACTAAAAGTATTTGCAACCTCTAATTCATTCTCACTTATTGGTATACTACATGTACTTGCTAGTAGTGTTGATGGTTTTAGACCAATAGCTATAGCAATATCTAGTGGTTGGCCAAGTTCTTCTGCCTTTTTATAGTAGGTGTATAGTTGTCTTGGAACAATACGGATACCTAGTTCATCATCACTATTTACAAGCATTCTATGGATTGATGCATTAGTAACACCTGTTTCTGGGTCTTTTGCTATAACAACTCCTGCTGTTATATATTTACCTTTATCCTCTGGATAATACTTTAGTATAGGTATTTTTGATAGATTGGCACTAATATTATTACTATATACTTCATCATAGCTTTTTATTGTATCAATTTTTGTTGGATTATTTGTTGCATCAATTATTCTCTCGGTAATCTCATCTACCTCACAGTTAATTGACTGTGCAATCTTTTCTCTAGTATTACAGATACCTGATATTATCTTCATATCACTATCCTTAACATTACTAAAGACTACTGTGTCCTTTGGATGCTTCTTCAGGATACGTGTCATCTCATACTCTGTTGATACTTCATCAGTTATCTCTATTATATCATCATTATTTATTTGGCTAATTAAGTTAGTCATATAATCAATCCTACTTATTCATAATAATTATTTCTATGCAATGTTTTATTGTATTCTATTAGTGCATTTACTATATTCTCATCATATATGGATAGTATTCTTGCAGCAAATAGTGCACCATTTTCTCCTGCATCAATACCCATAGTTGCTGTTGGAACACCTGGAGGCATCTCAACCATACTAAGTAATGATTTTATACCCATCATTTTACCACTACATGGAACACCAATAACAGGCTTTGTTGTATGTGATACTATAGCACCAGAGAGTACTGTTGAAAGATTAGATACAGCAATATATATGTCTATTTGATCATCCACATCACTAATATACTTAGCTAGTTTATCAGGATCTCTTGTAGCACTAATAACTTTATATGTATTAGGAATATTTAGCATGTTAAGTGTTTGTGTAATATTATGTACAATCTTCATGTTAGCATAACTAGCAGATACTATTAGTACACGGTTATCACTTGGTATTTCAAGAGTTTTAGTTACCTTTTCACGTTCCTGTTCTACTCTTTGAGTCCTATTATAATGGCTTCCTGCAATATTAGATATAAGTGTTTCTTCATCACTATCCATCTTAGCATTATATTTTGCCCTATTTGTTTTAAGCTTCTTTCTTAGATTTTCATCATTACATGCAATTATCTGGCATGCTAGCCATGCCGCATTATCTCCACGATCAATACCCATTGTTGCAACAGGTGTTCCTAGATCCATCTCTGTTGAGGATAGTAATGCATCAAATCCTCCAATTTTACCCTCTGCTGGTACAGATATAACAGGCTTTGTAGTAAGGGATGCAACAACTCCTGGTAGATGTGCAGCAAGTCCTGCAATAGTAATAAATACTTCTACTTCACTACTACAATTAGTAACAATATCCTTTAAACGTTCATGTGTACGGTGTGCTGATGCAACTCTAAGATCATATGTTATCTCCATTTGTTCAAGTACATTAACAGTCTTCTTTGCTATAGGTTCATCTGATCCACTACCTAATATGATCATAACCTTTGATTGTGTAATAGTTATACCTCCAATAATTACCTATTTATTACTATATATATATTGATTCATTAATTTAATTTAATCACTATAAAATATAACTAAAATTTTATAGTATTATCAATAAATCTATATATTAATGAATGATTAGTATTCTAATTATTTTATATTATACATTGTAACTATATCATATAACTAAATTAACAAGGTAATCACATGATTGAATCAGTAACATTAATTCTACTAGCAATTCTCTCAATATTTTTTATTGGAGGCAATGGCTCTAGAATTAATAGTAAAGTATCTGTAGTAATACCAGCCTTTAATGAGCAAAAGGCAATAGAGCATGTGATAGAAACAGTAAAGCAGGTTAGTGATATAACACAGATAATAGTTGTTGATGATGGATCAACAGATAAAACACATAGCATACTAAAGGATATTCAAGGTATTGAATTATATACTCATAATACAAATAAGGGTAAAGGTATGGCTATGAAGACGGGGCTACGGCATGTAAATAATGAGGTAGTCCTGTTTCTAGATGCAGATTTAATAGAGATAAATAAGAAACAGGTAGAGGCAATAATTAAGCCAATACTTGATGGTAGTGCAGATCTAACAAAAACCAAGTTTAAAAGAGAAGCAGGTAGAGTAACAGAACTCACAGCAAAACCACTACTAAATTTCTTCTTCCCAGAGCTAAGCTTTGAACAGCCACTATCTGGGCAGTTTGCAACACTAAAACGATTCCTTGACTCAATAGATCTAGAGAAGGATTATGGTGTAGATATAGGGATTGTACTAGATGCAGATGCTAGAGGTATGAGAATACAGGAAGTAGATATAGGTAATATTGTACATGACATGTCAACACTCAAAGAACTAAATGTAATGGCAACAGAGGTTGTACGTACAATAGTTGATAAGGCTATTAGTTATGGTCGTCTAACAATGGTTGATGATCTTGGTGGATCAATACGTATGGAGTTACTAGGTCTTACAATCATAATATTTGGTATATTTGGATTATTCTTCATAAAATTCATGAATATATATTTTGCAGTGATAATAACACTAATAGGATTAATAATATCAGTATGGTATCTCTATAGAATCATTAAAATGTCAATAAAGGTTTATAGACAAAGTAAACTATCAAAGAGACAATTATTATCAGTATTTATTAAGACACACTTTCCTATAGTGATCTCTGTAATAATATTATTACTACTTGTAGGATCGGTTTTAAGCTCAGTATCCATATCCTCTAATGAGATAACAATAGAGCCAACAAGTAAAAGCCTGGTAATATCTAGCTCTAGTCAGGAAAATAATGTGGATGTACGTGGACCATACACAATAGAGAATGCACTTGAAAATGAGGAGGACTTAATTAGATTATCAACATCGGCACTAAGTACACTAAATGCCCAGTATGGTGATACAGTATATATTGATGGAGAAGCTTATACATTGGATCAAGCCCTTGAAGATGAGGGAGACCTAATAAGGATGCCAGAGGATGCACGTATGGCTCTTCAAGTCTCACCAGGAGATGTTATTAGGGATAGTGACATGCTAAGTCTCTTTGAACAAACAAGTATAGTTAATACTATCACTCCAAACGTGGAACAATTAGAGCAGGAGAGGGACGTGAATGGTACACAAATAGGTGTGGATGTAAACACTACAAATATTAGTGTAGGAATAGATCATATTTCTTATTCACTACCAGAAAAGAAGTTATCAGTATATGTTAATGATACACTTATTGGTACATCAACAGGTGCAATAGAAAATAACACATATAATGTCTATGTAAATGGTTCATACCTTGAGAGTCTATATCTAAATGATACCTCTACAGGATTAATATATAATACTACATATAATAATTCATCAATTGAAGTGGTATTAGAGGATACTGATTCTAATACTACGTCGATGTTTGCTTCTAGAAGCTCGGTAGTCAAATTCATAGATATTCACCTGAATGATAGTAATATCACCTAAACTCCACTTTTTTATTAAATTTCCTTCTTTTAATGTTTATATAATATAATATAATTAATAATAATTTATTATAATAATAATCTCAGCGAAGGTATATACCCGAATTTTTTCTATATAGTTCTATATAGAAATAATACTTTTTTTAACATTGATCATACTCTTTTCTACAATATCTTTATCATGAAAGCCTATTCTATATAGTTCTATATAGTTCTATATAGAACTTGTTTAGGGGTATACCTTCGTAGAAGTTACACTTGTAATATTAGACTAAGTAATTTTATGATGTTAATTTATAAAATTAGTAATTATTAAAGAATTAGTAGTTATTAGAAATAGGGGTTATTAAGGGAAGGTTATTATTCTTCTATGTAAACTTTAGCATATTCTTCTGGTTGTTCATATAGTCCAAGAGCAGCTAGTGCACCTATTAGTCCAGCTTCTCCTGTAACATATTCTACCTGGATATTATTCTCTTCTACTAACTTTTTTGCCTCATCAAGATACTTCATTGACTTTTTAGCTTCAAGACCATACTTTTTGATTTCATCAGGTATGCTAAACTTATCATACACAACAAATGCTGTATTCTCTGATAATGTGTTTTCTCTAAGTTTACTTTTGAGTGTGCTTATTAGATCCTTTTTTTCTGATTCTTTCACTGCAAATACTAGTATTATTGATACATGTCTCTTATACAAATCT
>JAJQHG010000107.1 GCA_021199865.1 Methanosphaera sp.
CTATAATAATTATCATGAAATAGTACTTATTATTATTCTATAAAATTTATCTTATAAATAATTAATACTTAAAAGAAAAAAAATAAGTTCAATTTAATAGACTAAATAAAATATCAATAAAATTCCTTTAAACTAAGATAAATTCATAAAAATAGTGATTTATAATATTAAAAATTTTTAATTAATAGACGGGCCCGACGGGAATTGAACCCGCGACCGCATGGTTAAGAGCCAAGCGCTCTGCCAGACTGAGCTACGAGCCCTAAAAATAATATAATTAATAAGTAAAATGATAACAAAACGGGTCCGACGGGAGTTGAACCCGCGACCGCCTGGTTAAAAGCCAGGCGCTCTCCCAGACTGAGCTACGAACCCAAATAAAAAGTAACGCCTTGGCCGGGATTTGAACCCGAGTCACAGGCTCGACAGGCCTGTATGATCGCCTCTACACTACCAAGGCATGCAAAAAATGTTTTGTTATGCCATACATTCAACATTTACTTATTATTTCAATCATAGTATATAAATGTTTCTATCTTTGTAACATAAGAATAATTTAAGTAAAAGAATTACTTAAATAAAATAAAGTATCCCGTCTGCCGGACTTGAACCAGCAACATTCGGATCTACAGTCCGATGCTCTGCCAGATTGAGCTAAGACGGGTAAATGGGACCACCCGGATTTGAACCGGAGTCTCAGGCTCCCAAAGCCCAAAGGATCGACCAAGCTACCCTATGGTCCCAAAATATATTAGAGCCTCAGGGGGGAATTGAACCCCCGACCGCTTGATTACAAGTCAAGCGCTCCACCAGACTGAGCTACTGAGGCATCCGTATCCTTCATCTTTTGTAATATTTTTACAAAGCCAATTATTAGTTTATTCGTTCATAGTATATAAAGGTTTTGGTAAATACTTTTTTCAATAAAAATTGATTAAAAAATAAGAAATAAGGATTTATTTATAAATCATTATATTTCTTTGCTGAATCAATCAAAGCCTCAACAGCAGGCAATTCTTCACCAGCAATTAAATTAATACTAGCTCCCCCACCACTAGAAATATGAGTAATCTTATCATCAAGATCCATTGAACTAGCAGCAGCAGCTAGATGTCCACCACCAATAATAGAAAATCCCTCAGATTCAGCCATATAATTTAATAAATCCTCTGTACCGATATTAAATCCAGACTTCTCAAATACACCTGCTGGACCATTAGCAAATAATGTCTTAGCAGAAAGAATCTTCTCTTTATACATATCAATAGTCTTAGACCCTATATCATATATTGGAAGATCAGGAATATTATCTAAATCATACTCAACACGATTATCATCCTCTAAGATAGCAAGATCAATTGGCATAATAATCTTATCAGAATAATCATCTAACAAATTGCGTGCTACCTCAATATAATCCTTAAATCCACGTTCATCAATAAACTTCTCATTATATGGTTTAATATCAACACCACTAGCTAATAAGAATATATTAGCAACAAGACCAGTTGTTAAAACATAATCAGCACTCTCAGTCTTTAGAGCATTAGCCATCACATTAATTGAGTCATCAGCCTTAATTCCACCAAGAACATATACTCTTGGCTCCTGTGCATTATCAAGTATACCAAAGAGTGAACTTAACTCTAATTCCATTACACGACCAGCAAGTGATGGAAGTACCCTTGAAAAACCAATAAGTGATGTCTGTGAACGATGAGCTGTAGCAAATGCATCATTAATAAAATAGTCTGCTAATGGTGCAAGTGATCTAACCATTATACAGTCAGCTTGTTCATCAGCTGAAAGATTAGCCATCTCCTCAGAATAGAAACGTACATTTTCTAGTAATATAATCTCACCATTTACCATGTTACGTATAACATCCTGTACATACTTAGAGAATATAGAATCTATATACTCAACATCCTTAGACATTATATTAGATAATGACTTTGCATGTGCCTTTAGTGTAGTAAAATCAGATTTACCTGGACGACTTTGATGAGCAAGTAACACAACCCTTGCTCCACGATCAGATAACTCAGATACAGTACCTGCATGTAAAACCATTCTAGTATCATCTAATAATTCATCACTTAATGGATCAACAGGTGAATTAACATCTATTCTTACAATAACAGTTTTACCCTCAAAGTCCACATCATCCATGGTTTTAAATTTATAATCCATAATATCCCTCATTCTAAGCATGTAATTATATTAAGCTTACTAAGTCAATTAATGCCTGTTTTTGATCATCAGCCTTAATTATACCAGAAGCTAATAAAACACCTTCTGCACCAAGCTCTAAGGCAGCCTTCATATCCTCACCAGTAGATATTCCTGCACCACATAATACTGGGATATCCTTATTTATCTTATGTATTTGATCAACTGAATCCTCAACAACTTCAGGGTTAGCCTTAGATACAGGAATACCTGTACCTATAAGTTCTGGTGGTTCTATTGCAATATAATCTGGATTAAATGATGCAACAGCAGCACTTGTCTTTACATTATTTGTACATAATACACTTTTTAGATCTAATTCTCTAGCTTTTGTTACAACATCATCAATATCTGCTAGTGTTAATCTCTTCTCAGAGTGATTAATTAATGTACCAGCCATACCACACTCTTTTATAGCTTCAGGTAGTATTGATCCAGTATGACCTCCAGGAGTAATTGAATCCATATGCTGAGAATATACGGGTATATCAACAGCCTCTTTAATCATACGTAGATCCACTGCTTGTGGAGCTATAGCCATATTAATTCCTGTCTCTATACTTGCTTGCTCAACATACTTTGATAATTGTAGTGCATTAGCACCAGTTGACTGAGCATATGTTTTATAGTTAAGTATTATTATTGGTGTTTCATTATTAGTCATAAAATTACCTACATTATTACTTTAATATAATTTGACTTAACTTATGAAAAGTATTATATTAATAACATATTTGTTAATTATTTTATATTTTAATTGTCATTATTAATCACAGTTTATGTAATCTAATACATAATATTATAGAAAGAATTTGTGTATAATATAGAAAAAATAATTTTTGTAGATATAAAATTATTATCCTATTAATAACAGATATTAAATTAGTATGTATATTTCAGAAGAAAAGAAAAAAGATTTAGAGAAGAAAGGTTACAGGTTTGCTGGAGAAAACTTACATGCAGGTAACAAGATCTGTCATTGGACACGTAAAAGTATAGTTGATGACGGAGTATGCTACAAGGAAGAATTCTATGGCATCAAAAGTCATAGATGTCTACAGATGTCACCAGCAATACCCTACTGTCAACATAAATGTCTATTCTGTTGGAGAGATACAGAGCTAACACAAACATCATGGGATACTGATGACTATGATGATCCAAAGACAATTATTGAGGACTGTATAGAAAACCAGAAGAAGTTACTATGTGGATTCTTTGGTAATGATAAAGCTAACCCTAAAAAGTTAGAAGAATGTGTAAAGCCTAATAATGCTGCTATGAGTCTTGCAGGAGAACCCCTATTATACCCTGATATTAATCAATTAATAGAAGAATTTGGAAAAATGGACTTTACAACATTTTTAGTAACAAATGGTGAAGCTCCAGATAAATTAGCTCAATTAGAAGATGCTGAACCAACACAATTATATGTATCACTTGATGCACCTAATAAAGAGGTATATAAGAAGACATGTTTACCACAAGTACCTGATGGATGGGATAAACTACAAGAAAGTCTTGAACTCTTATCTACACTAGATACACGTAAAGTTCTACGTATAACATCAGTCAAAGACTTGAATATGGTACATCCAGAGGAGTATGCAAAGATAATTAATAAATATGATGTGGATTATGTTGAAATAAAAGCATACATGTATGTTGGTGACTCAAGAAACAGATTAAAATGGGAAAACATGCCAAAAACTGTTGATATGCATGAATTTACTAAAAGTATAGCTGATAATACAAGCCTTGGCATAATAAACGAAGTAGAAAAAAGTAGGGTATTATTGTTAGGATCAAAGCAACCAAAAAAATATAATAAGTAGAAAAATAAAATATGTATGAGGTGATAAATTATGTGGGGTAAACTCGCAGGAATACTAATAATACTATTTATTATTGTAGGATTATTTGTACCACTAGACTCCATTGGAGTAAGTAGTAATTCATCAAATACTGCAATAACATATGGTATAGCAACATACAACAATGATGACTATAAAAATACAGTGGACACATATTTTGAAGAAAATGGAAATGTTAATCTAAACAATGCAAACGAAACCATAATAACTGCTAGTGATGTGAATGAAATATCTGGAAATATAAGTAGCCGTACATATAATGATGATCAAGTCTTATCCTGTGCACTGGTAGATCTAAGTAGTAATAATGATCTAACAGTAGATGTAGATGAATCAAAAATAACAACAGTAACAGAAGAAATGTATATATCTGCACTAAATTCATCTGGTATAACACAGGGACATGTAATAGTAACATCACCTACAACTGCAACAGGTGAATCAGCACTTGCTGGAATAATGGAATCATATGAAACCGCAACGGGTGTAGAAATACCTAGTGAAGTAAAAGATGCTGCAAACAATGAAATATATACACAAAGTGAAGTTGTCAATAACTCAAATGCAACAGCTGATGAAGTAGCAGATCTTGTAAGTGAAGCAAAAGATCAAGTATCACAAGAGAACACAACAGATAACCAGACAATAATAAGTATTGTAACCAATATTGCAAGTAACAATAACATCAACATATCAGATGATGACATAAACAATATTGCAAACAGTATATCAGAGAGCCAATCAGTACAAGATCAAGCATCAGACTATCAAAGTCAGATATCCGACTATGTAAGTAGTGAAGGATCACAAACATTATTTGAGAGTTTATGGAATACAATCCAATCATTCATTAATAGTATAACGGGTGTTACAGATAGTTTAAGTAGCAACTCATCAAATAATAGTAGTAATAGTAGTAATAATACATCAAATACTAGTTATTAATCTCCAATCATCACTAATTGATTAAATGTGTAAATATATAAGTTAGATCTACTAAGAAAGATAAAAAATTATGCGTAATAAGAAATTAATAGTAATGAATCCACCCCCCCCCATTATATTTTGATAAATGGTGTTATATGGGGAGAATAAAACAGCAGAGGGGGCGCCCGGAGATAACCTGGTGAGAGAGGGGGGGGGCGG
>JAJQHG010000144.1 GCA_021199865.1 Methanosphaera sp.
AAGAAAATGTGGGTATAGGGGGTTATATTATTATATTTGTTTCTATAATGATTTAATATGATCTGATATAGTTGTTGCAACACTAATTACTGACACATCACTTTTTAATGTGTTTGTTGATTTAAGTGAATTTGCTCCTGCCGCATTAATTTTAAGTACAGCATCATTAACTAGCACTGGGTGTACACATATTACATCTACTAACTTTGCATTCTGTTTTTTTAATATTCCTATAGCGTTAACTATTGTTCCACCAGTACTTATTATATCATCAATGATAATTACACTACGATTTTCTACACTAATATTCTTAGTTTTTGTTTCAACCTTTTCTGGTGATAATCTAACCTTTTCTAGGTAATCATAATCTGTATCTAATATTGTTGCTATTTCCTTAGCAAAGTTAAGTGCACCTTTATCTGGTGCTAGTAATACTGGTTTTTCATCAGGATATTCTTCTTTTATGTATTGAGCTATTGTTGGCATTGCAGATATATTATCTACTGGTATATCATATAATTCTATAATACTATCCTCATGTAGATTAATAGATACTAAGTGTTTTACTCCCATAGACTGTAAAAGTTTTGCAGTAGCCTTAGCAGATATACATTCAACATCCTTAAATCTACGTTCCTGACGACTATATCCTAGATATGGTGAGATAAGGGTAATATTTGTAACATTCATGTCTTGAAGGGTATCTAGAATAAAGAATACTTCCATTAAATTCTCATCCTGGGGATAACCTGTTGATTGAACAATATATACCTCTTCATCCTGTGGTATTTCATCACGAATTCTTAAATATCTTTCACCATCAGGAAACTTCTTTGTCTCTATAGAACATAATTTATCATTTAACATGAGTGCAACTTCTGAAGCTAGTGCTTGTGAAGCAGATCCTCCTATAATCACTTACTATTACTCTCCTATATATCTATAACAAATACAGTGGTAATTAATTATTTCTTATTGATAATTACCTCAATCATATATAATTATATAATTTATTTATAAAATAGTTAACATTAAAACATAATATAATAAAAATAATAATAACAAACAATAAATTACATAATGTAACAATAAAAAATAAAATAGTAATAATGGAGTTAAATATAATGCATGAATTATCTATGGCTACTAGTATGGTAGATGCTATACTAGATACTGCAAAGAAGAATGATGCCATTAAAGTAACAGAAGCTGTTCTAGAAGTTGGAGAACTCACAATGCTTAATCCTGAACAATTAAAGTTCATGATTGACGTGGTACGTGAAGATACAATAATGGAAGAAGCTAATATAATTATCAATATGATACCTATAGAGATAGAATGTGAATCATGTGGATATGAAGGAGAAATCGTAATTGATAACACAATGGATCATTTGATGGCTGTAGCAACATGTCCTGAATGTGAAAAAGCAAGCGTACATGTAAGAAAAGGACAAGAATGTAATGTTAAAACCATAAAAATTGAGAGAGAGGATGAAGATGCATAATGTTGCAAGTATAGAAGTAGAAGCAGATATGATTAGAGCAAATAATAAGTTAGCTGAGGGTAACAGAAAAGTATTAGATGAGAATAATGTTTTCTCAGTAGACTTAGTTGGAGCTGTAGGTTCTGGTAAAACATCACTACTTGAAACACTCATTGACCAGATGGATGACTCAATAGGAGTAATTGCTGGAGATATTCTTAGTAAGTTTGATGCAAAAAGAATTGAAGATAAGAATGTGCCTGTTAAAGGATTAAATACAGGTAAAGAGTGTCATCTTGATGCACACCTAGTTGAACATGCACTAGATGATGTACCACTTAGTGATATATCAATACTATTTGTAGAGAATGTTGGAAACCTAATATGTCCTGCTGACTTCCAATTAGGAACACATATCAGAGTTGTTATTATCAGTGTAACCGAAGGTGATGATACAGCCGAGAAACATCCTATGATATTTAAAGATGCGGATATGGCAATAGTAAATAAGGTTGATCTTGCAGATGCTGTAGGAGCAGATGCTGATAAGATGGTTAATGATGTTAAATCAATTAATCCAAATATACCTGTAGTAAAATGTAGTCTTAAAACTAATGAAGGTGTAGAGGAAATCATATCCTTATTCAAAAAGTTCCAGGATGAATTATAACTACCTCTTCTTCCCCTATTAATACTTTTTTCTAATATAATACTTTGGATGAATCACTATGAAAATATGGATAGATATTGTAAACACACCACACGTACGCTTCTTTAATGGAATAATTAAGAGACTTAAAGCCGATGGACATGAAGTACTAATAACAGCACGTGATTTCTCAGATATACATGACTTACTAAACATATTTAACCTAGAATACACGTCTATTGGTGATCATGGAGTAACGCTTGAAGAGAAATTATTATCTAGTACTAAACGAGCATATGAACTATCTAAATTCATAGCTAAAGAGGATGTTGATGTAGCAATAACTAAGCATTCGATTGAGCTTCCAAGAGTATCTTTTGGTCTAAATATTCCAAGTATATTTATTCTTGATAATGAGCATGCTGTTGCGGCAAATAAGCTAACATTACCACTAGTTGATAAACTAATAATACCAGAAATATTTGATGTATGGAATACTATTAAGTATGGTATGAATCCAAACGGTATTATCAGATATAATGGTACATGTGAAATAACACATCTTGAGGACTTTGAGTATAATGAGAATATATTAGAGGACTTAGGACTTAATATTACAAAGGATAATATTATTCTTATGAGGCCAGAGCCATCACTAGCATCATACCTGGATGCAGACTGTACAAAGTCTGTTTTAACACCAATAGTTGATGAACTAAAGGATAATAGTGATATACTAATAATTCCTAGATTTAAGACTCAGAGTGATATCTTTGATGATATAGAAAATGTTCACTTAATACATACACCTGTAGACACATTTAGTCTAATGAAAAGAGCAGATCTTGTTATTGGTGCTGGTGGTACAATGAATCGTGAGGCAGCACTTATAGGTACACCTGTAATATCATGTTATCCTGGACGTCAATTATCTGTGGATACATATTATATTAATAAGGGGTTAATGAAGAGATCAACAAACCTGGATGAAATAATTAGTATGTCTAAAGAGTTATTATCACAGGATAATGAAGATGTGGATCTTGAATATGATAATCTGATAGATTTAATTGTTAATGAGATCTATGATTCATATGAAAAGGCAAATTCATCTAAAAAATAGTTAGAATTCTAATAAAATATGGACTAGTCGGGAGTTGAACCCGAGGCGTCCGCCATGCCGAGGCGACACTCTACCAGACTGAGTTACTAGCCCATGAAAAAAATAGTTATTAATTACTTAATAATTTAATTTTCTTAATATTTATTTATTATTATAAAATAATAATTTTCTTAAATATTCATTATTATAGAATATGGAGAGGATAATATGGCAGACTTTAATGAAATAATTAATACAAGACGTAGTATTAGAGCATATAGCGATAAAGAAGTAGAAGATGAAAAGATAGAAAAGATCCTAAGAGCTGGAATGCAAGCCCCAGGAAGTCGTAAAGGTAGTGAACCACACGAATTTATTGTAGTAAAGAATAGGGATACACTAAATAAGCTTGGAGAAATTAAACCTAGAGCAATGGATTGTAACACTGCAATAGTACTTCTAGCAAATATTGATAGATCATTCTATAAGGCTGTATGGCAACAGGATATGAGTGCTGTGGCAGAAAATATGTTACTAGAAGCATGTAACCTTGGACTTGGTGGATTATGGAATGGTGTAGCACCACTTGATGAGGTAATGGATCCCATATCTGAGATATTTGATTTACCAGAGAATGTTAAACCATTCTGTCTTATTACGTTAGGTTATCCTACAGAGGATTCAACTAATGAATTTGTAGATAAGTATGATCCTGAACGTATACACTACGAGAAATACTAAATATTAGTTTCTAATTACCCACTCTTTTTTTCTTATAACTATTTTTTATTATTAATAAATTAATATTATTTTAAATAAATTCTACATAATTATTAATAAAATAAAGAAGTAATATTAAACTAAGAAAATAATGTTATAATAGTATAATATTATATTAATGATTTGGAGGATGAATGATATATGCCATTAATAGCTACAAGTCACTTATTCCTCATAATAGAAGTGGCCATTTTAATGCATTTTGGTATAATGTTGCTTCTTAATTATTTGAAGTTAAATTTTACCAGAATTGTTGTGTTGTCGCTGATATTAGGTGTGGGAATAACTGTAATGTTTGGTTATGATGCTATTTGCCTGTTACTTCCTATGTTGAGTCAAAATGAGTTTACTCACCCTTATGGTTCAATAGCGATTATGATTATAGTTACAGCGTGGACAGTACTTCCAATACTGCGAGAACAAAACTCAAAAATTGTTAATCTACAATTACTGATTATTATCATGACTGTTGGTATAGCAATATTTGGTGGTCTTGTACACCGTGACTTCCTAATAATGTATATTCTTGGATTAATTATAGGATTCTTAATATTAAACTATACATTTAGACAGGGAAAGAATTATTTTACACTGAAAAATATAGCATTAATCGTTATAGGAATGCTTATCTTATTTGGTGGTTTAGAGATACTTTCACAGATACTAAATATGGAAGTTATTAGTCCACTCTCAAGAATTGACCGTATGAATTCTAACCAGTTATCTAGTATTCAAATGGTGATGGAGAACACTACACTAACAGGACATGCAGCAAACTCCACTTACTGGGGTAATGCAACACTAGGAAATAGTGATGGTTATATTTCACTACCATTAACATTTGTTAAATTCTTTGGATTACCATTCCCAATATTCTATGGTACACTTGTATCTAGAAAGGATGTTATAGATTACTTCTTACCTGGAATATTTGGTGTAGGATTTGACTTTGGATATATTACATTAGCATTAATAATGATATGGGTATTAATTGTTATAATAATAGGACTTAAAGTATTAGTTAAGTATAAAGCAGAGCGTGAACGTGGAAGTAAAAGGTATTTAGGACGTGAAGCCTTACTAACGGGTTCGCTTACAGCATTCATTGCTCAAACTATTTTAGGATTCTTTGTTATTACCAGGACAATTAATGGTTCGGGAATGTTAAGTTATATCTTCCTTAGTGCTATGGTTGTAGCGCATGTTGTTACAACAAAAAGATGATCTCCCCC
>JAJQHG010000132.1 GCA_021199865.1 Methanosphaera sp.
ATTTCAACTTTTAGACACATATCATCCTTTAATCTTAGTGTTTGTCTAAGATTATCTTTTGATATGAATTCTAATGTATCAGTGTTATAGATACTTTTTACTGGAAATAATATTGATCCATTATTAATAATACTTTTATTATCACATATATAGATCACAGCATCAACAAAGTAAACATCACCAAACTCGTCATCACCATTAATCTTAGAGCTATTAATCTTATTTATATCTAACTCTAATTCTTCATCTAACTTAATGTTTAGTGTACCCTTGAATGGAATGTATCCTAGTTTATCCATGTATTGATTCTTGTAGACTTCCTTTTCCATAAAGTTACAAGCCTTTCCTAAACCTGACTTAACTTTTCCCTCAACTATCATTGTCATATATATTACCTACTAAAAGCACAATATCTTAATTGAATATACTTTTATTTATCTAGATAAACAAATATATACATAATTTATATCAAATATTTTTATTATATTTACAAGTATTATCAAACTAACCTAGTTTTAATTTAGGAGGAAAAAAATGAAGATACGTATAGCCCTACCATCAAAGGGGCGTATAAGTGAGCCTGCCATAGAATTACTAGAAAAAGCAGGTATAGGATTAACAGATAATAGTAACCGTAAATTATTCTCTAATACTTTTGATCCAGAAATTAGTGTAATGTTTACAAGAGCAGCCGATATACCTGAATATGTTGCTGATGGTGCAGCAGATATTGGTATAACAGGATATGATTTAATAACAGAAAAACAGTCAGATGTAGAAATACTAGAAGATCTTCACTTTGGCCAGACAAGACTTGTAATAGCTGCACCTGATAGCAGTGAATATAAGACTAAGGATGACTTAAAGAATGTTAAGACTGTTGCAACAGAATTTCCATCAATAACTGAAAACTACTTCAAACAAATGGGTGTTGATGTAAAGATATTATCTCTTAGTGGTGCAACAGAAATTGCTCCCCTAATTGGTGTAGCTGATGTAATATCTGATCTTACAAGTACTGGTACAACACTTAAGATGAATCATCTAAGAGAAATTGACACAATACTTGAAAGTTCAATCATGCTAATAGCTAATAAGGATAGTTTAATGGATGAACAGATGGCTGAGAAGATTGAACAGATATGTACTGGAATAACAGGTGTATTATTTGCTGATGATAAAAAACTAATAATGGCTAATGTATCTGTTGAAGACTTAGATGCTATAAAAGAGTTAATGCCAGGAATGAGTGGACCAACAATATCACAAATATATGGATCAGAGGATATAGTAGCTGTGCATTCTGTAATATCAGAAAGAGATGTGTTCACAACAATTAATAAGCTACGTAAGATTGGTGCTAGAGATATATTAGTCTTACCTATAGAGAGAATACTTGAATAATTGTCCTGATAATATGAAATACATAAATTATAAGACAAATGACTCTCATGTTGGAGTTCTTGAGGATGATATAATATATAGATTAGATTATCCTTGTATTATTGATGCAATACGTGATAAGTTGGATGTACTTGAATCCTACAAGAATAACCCAACAGATAATATTAGTGATGTTTAGCTCCAGTTAGTCCATCAAAGGTGGTGTGTGTAGGTCTAAACTATACTGATCATGCACAGGAGTTATCAATGGAATTACCTACAGAACCCCTTCTATTTATGAAGCCATCTACAAGTATTATAGCACATAATAATGCAATAATATATCCCGACTCAACAAATAAACTAGACTATGAAGGTGAGTTAGGAATAGTTATAATTGATGAGATTAATAGGAATACACCAATAGATGACTTTAACATTGCATACACTATTGTTAATGATGTTACAGCTCGTGATCTACAAGAAAAGGATGGTCAATGGACTAGGGCTAAATCCTTTGACACCTTTTGTCCAATAGGACCTGTTGTTACAACAGATATTAATCCTCTTGATCAAGTAATAACAACAAGTGTTAATGGTGAAGTTAGGCAGGATTCAAACACATCTAAAATGATTTTTACTCCTAAGAAATTAGTTAGATATATATCAAATATTATGAAGTTAAACCCTGGGGATGTTATAGCAACAGGAACACCACCAGGTGTAGGACAACTAGAAAAAGAGGATGTAGTTGAAATATCAATAGAAGATATTGGAGTTCTAAGAAATATAGTCAAGTAAATGGAGGTTTTATTAATGAAGATTAAAGACTATGCTTGTGATGTACTAGTTATAGGCTCTGGAGGAGCAGGATGTAAATGTGGAATAGAAGCTAGTAAACTAGATCAAAAAGTAATAATAGTTTCTAAGGGATTAACATTTAAATCTGGATGCACACCCCTAGCAGAGGGAGGATATAATGCAGTATTTGGTTATGTGGATGAGGAAGACTCACTACAACTACACATACAAGATACACTAAAAGGTGGGTCATTTATTAATGATTTACATTTAGTACATACATTGGTAACCCAGTCACCACAAAGATTAATAGAATTAGAACGTTATGGATCTCTATTTGATAGACAGGAAGATGGAAGACTTAATCAGAGAGCATTCGGAGGACAATCATATCGTAGGACATGTTTCAAGGGTGATGAAACAGGACATGAAATGATGGTTGGTCTAAAAGAGGAGGTAATGCGTGAGTGCATAGAAACTCATGGTGAAGTAATGATTACTAAGCTTCTCTATGATGATAGTCATACAAAGATAGTTGGTGCAATGGGATTAAATCTCCAGGATAGTTCTATAATAATATATCATTCAAAAACAACTGTTATAGCTGCAGGTGGTTGTGGATGGCTATATCCAGTTACATCAAATGCATCCCAGAAAACTGGTGATGGGATAATGATAGCATATGATGTTGGTGCTGATGTAATGGATATGGAAATGGTACAGTTCCATCCAACAGGTATGCTTTCACCAAAATCTCGTAGAGGCGTACTAATAACTGAGGCTGTAAGAGGAGAAGGAGGATACCTAATAAATACTGACGGGGATCGCTTCATGATAAACTATGATCCACGCCAAGAGTTAGCAACAAGAGATGTTGTGGCCAGAGCAATATATACTGAAATCCAGGAAGGACGCGGAACAGAGGATGGTGGAGTATACTTATCAGTAGAACACTTACCTGATGAACAAGTAGAAAATAAGTTACATACTATGGTACAACAATTTAAGGATGTTGGTATAGACATACTTAATGAACCAATGGAGGTTGCACCAACAGCACACCACTTTATGGGTGGAATAAGAATTAACACTAAATGTGAATCAAACATTGAAAATCTCTATGCTGCAGGTGAATCAACTAGTGGTGTACATGGAGCAAATCGTTTAGGTGGAAATGCACTTGCTGATACACAGGTATTTGGTAATATTGCAGGAATAGAAGCAGCAACTAATGCAAAATCTTCTGAATTACTTGATGCTGATGAAAATGAGGTTAATGCAGAAATTGAGAGAATAGAAAACCTAAAAACAAGTGGAACATATAGACCAAGAGATATCAAAAAAGAGATCCAGAACATCATGTGGGATAATGTTTCAATTGTACGCTCACAAGAAAGTCTTCTTAGGGCTCAAGACTTATTAGATGAACTAGAACTTAAAACTGAGGATCTGGATGTACCTAGCTTTGATGAATATAATGAGGAATTAGAAATAGCAATAGAAGTCAAAAGCATGATACGTCTAGCAAAGTTAATCATACAATCAGCACTACTTAGAAAGGAGAGTCGTGGAGCACACTACAGATCTGATTACCCTGAAACTAATGATGATGAATACTTAAAGAGCTTCATATTAAATAAGTCTGGAGAAGTAAAAACAGTTAAACGTGGCTTATTTGATTAAATAGTTAATCTATTTTAACCTTCTTCTATTTTTTATTAAAGTTTACTAATTATTATCTAACTAAGTTAAGAATGTTTTTTTTTGAGTAAAATAATTCTAAAAAAATATTAATGAAATGAATATATAATATTCAAATATTTTCCTTAATTTTACTAAGTGGTGGTAAGTTTAGTTATTATCTAGAGCACTCATTGCTTGTAGAACTTTATGATCATCCTCTGGTTTTGCTTGGAGTTGTAATCCTACAGGTATATTATCTACAAGTCCTGCTTTCATGCTACTAGCAGGGATACCAGTAATGTTTGCTAGAACTGTTAGTACATCATATGCATACATATCCATTGGATCTAGTTTTTCACCAATCTTGTGTGGTAGCTTTGGTACAGTTGGGCCAGCAATAACATCAACATTACTTAATAGGTCATTAAAGTCATTGCGTATAAGTGATCTTGCTTGTAGTGCTTTCTTATAATATTTACCACTGAACTCTTTTTGTGAAATGTATGAACCAATACTTATTCTACGTGCAACTTCCTCTCCACATACTTCCTCAATTCTTTCACCATATTTACGGCCATCATATTTACGTGTTGCAGAGAAGAACTCTACATAGTTAATTAGGTAGTATGTTGGTAGTCCTAGGTTAATGTTTTCAAAGCTTAACTCTTTGATATCTGCACCAAGACTTGATAATTCATCAATAGATTTATTTACGGTATCATTAATTTTCTTGTCTGTTGCTTCACTAAATTCTTTTACTACTCCTACAGTCATACCATCGAGTGATGTTGTCTGAGTATCAGGCATAAATTCGCCAAGATCTTCTTTTATTGTTGTTGTCTCATATGGGTCATATCCTGTTATTACATCAAGCATTAGACCAATACCTGTTGTATCATTAGATAATGGTCCAATTTGATCAAGACTCATTGCTAAGTCAAGTAGTCCTTGACGGGATACTAGGCCATATGTAGGTTTAAATCCCATTACTCCACAGTGACTAGATGGGTTTCTGATTGATCCACCTGTATCTGAACCAAGTGTTATGTCACACATATTTGCGGCTATTGCTGCTGCTGATCCTCCACTAGATCCACCAGTTATGTGTCCTGGTGCATTAGGGTTATCTGTTGGTCCATACATTGAGGTTTCTGTTGAGCTACCACATGCAAATTCATCCATGTTGGTTAAACCAATTATTACTCCATCTTCTGCTAATATTTTTTTAATAACTGTTGCATTATAGCTACCTATATAGTTCTCTAGTGTTTTTGATGCAGCACTAATTGTTAAGTCTTCAACATTAATATTACTCTTTATA
>JAJQHG010000045.1 GCA_021199865.1 Methanosphaera sp.
CAATAACAGTATACTTCTAATTATATAAACCATAATATAAAAATTATATGATAAAATATGAATTAAAAGTGGTCTATTTATTGAATATATTACCTATTTTGTGATACTTATTTTGTGATAATTCTATTTAAAATATCATCATAATCTAACTTTAATTTAAATCTACTAGCATCATATACTATGTTCTTAATGTCTCTTTCTAGTAAGCTACGAGCCGCTGGATGATCAGTCATAGTAGCCTGACTCAAATCAATAACATATGGATGATTATGTGAATATAATATATTATATCTAGATAAATCTCCATGAACTAATCCTGCATCATTATAGCATTTATCCATAAAATTAATAATCTCCTCAAAGACAACCTCAGGATTATCAAGGTTAACCTTTGTTAATGGAGGAGCAGCACTTGGATCATCATCACTATTATCAAGATATTCCATAACAAGAACATTCTCTAGACAAGTATATGGTTCAGGTACACGAAGACCAAGATTATGTAGACGATTTAGATTCTTAAACTCCTTCCTAGTCCAAGTATTAACAATCTTACGGGTACTGTTTCCATGAGTCTTAAAACGTGGATCTCCAGCAATATACTCCTTAATCTTCTTAAAATCAAGTGTTGCTACACGGTAGATCTTCACAGCAACATAATTCTCATCATCATCAACACCCAGGAAAACATTAGCCTCCTTACCAGTACTAATTACACCATTAAGACTCTTAATATAACCCTCCTTAGCCAGTTTATATAGTACCTTGAGTGTCTTATCATCAAAAACTTCACTAGAAACCTGGCGATCCTCACTACTCTTAAGTCTCTTTGTCTCCTCAAGCTTTCGCATCTTCTTATCTGCTTCTATTTCAAAAGATAAATCCTTCAAAAATATCCCTCATTAATCAATAATAAATATTATGTTTTCATATTAAATATACTTAAAAATTGGTATTAATAGCTAAATTCCATTTATTACATAATAAGTAGTTAAATAAACTACTTCTAATTAAATTAATATGTTCTCCTGATATATAGAAGCAGTTTTGTTACAATATAGAGTACTGGTAATTCTATCAATGGACCAATAACTAATGCTATGATAATTAATTCATTATTAGGAAAGGATCTAGTAGCAATAGCTAAAGCAAGTGGTGAATTACGTGCAAGTGTAGTAAGAGTTAGACTTGCATACGTATCATAACTAAAACCAGACTTTCTTGATACAACATATGCTAATATGAAGTTCACAACAAAGAATATCATTAATGGAACTAATACATACAGTATTGAGTTAATATTACTAAAGAGTACTTCACCTTCAGAGTTAAATATACCAAATATAGCAATAGCTAGAAATACTGTTTGTAGTGATGTAAGAGTACCAGTTAACCTATTTCTTATTTGAATCCTACTTCTAAGTATAAACTTAGTTATCGTTGCACATAGAACAGGTAGAATAATAAAGATAAATATACTCTCTGCTAGATCCATTAAATGAATAGTATTAGAACTAGAAAAGAAAAGTAACAAGTATACAGGTAATAATACTAGTTGTAGAACCAAATTAAGTGGTAGTATAGATAAACTTAGTGGAAGGTTACCCTTAGCCATCTTAGTAAAGAGCAGATACCAATCAGTACATGGTGTTAATATCAACATGAAAAAACCGATCAGTAAGTCTAGATTATGGTTTAAGAATAAGTTACCAATAAAATATCCAAACAATGGTGTCCAAATAAAATTAATTATTAAAGCTCTAGAAGTAAATTTGTAATTACTGAAACTCTTCTTAATATCACTAAAGTTTACTTCCATAAATAATGCATAAAGCATTAAGAATAAAAAAATAGTTATTAAATAGGAACTATTAGAACTTAAAGAAGGTATGTCACTAAATATTAATCCTAAAATTATTGCCAGAAATATTAATATAGGCTCTGATTTTTCTAATAATTCCATTTATAGGCTTTCTCCTTATTAAATTTTTAGGAATCCTCTTCTTTCAAGATAGTTAGCCTCTGTATGGGTGTATCTCCATATAACATCAGCTTTCTCATCACTCTGGAATTCCCATGGTTTTACTAATACAACATCATCCTCACGTATCCAGATTCTCTTTTTCATCTTACCTGGAATTCTACATAAACGTACATTTGAGTCGTTGCATCTAACTTTTATCTTTCCATGTCCAAGAATTTGTTCTACAACTCCTGGAATTTCACCCTTACGAGGACTTCTTACACGTATATTCTCTCCAGGGTTATTGTTATGGTTTTTATTCTTTGATTTATTTCCTTTATTATTAGATTTCTTCAAACTATGTATCCTCCATTCACTAATCCTGTGTTATTTAGTTATTATTATAATAATTCAATCCCTATTATTGATAAGTATAATATGTTATTATATATCTATTCTAACTTATATAGTTCTTTAGATATTAATGAGTATAAGTTAATACTAAAATAAGTAAAAAGAGATGGGAAGTTAAGTAAAATTGTTATCCTACTTTATTTATTGTGATAAGAGACTTGATAGGAATATTATCAATATCATCAATACCCTTCTTATCAACAAGTACACTTACAGCAACAGGGTTTGCTCCATGAGTTCTACAAACCTTTATAGTGTCAGCAACAGTTGTACCACTAGTAATTACATCATCAACAATAACAACATTCTTATTCTTAATGTTTGCAAAGTTGTTACTAATAGTTCCCTGTGCAGACTCATTCTTCATATGCTTAATTGGGTGGAACACTGCTAGTTCGGCATCAAGAATCTCAGCTATAATAGTAGCAAATGGCACACCACTAACAGATATACCTACAATAACATCAATTTGTTCTTCACTTTCCATTAAAAAGTCGGCTAATGCCATAGATATTTGTTGCATACGCACGGAACTAGAACCAATATTTCTCCAGTTAATAGCAAAATCATCAGGCTTATTATCCTTCTTAGGCTTACTTACACTACTCATCTGCATAACTAACCATTGAGTAGTATCCTTGGATATATTTAATTCATCAGCTATTTCACCAGTAGTTAATCCTTTATTTCTAAGTTCTGTTGCTTTTTCAATTAATTGATTATTCATTGTAATCACACTATAAATATACTAATTTTTTATCATTAGAAGAATCCATTGCAGCTTTAACAATTCTTAGGGCTTCATATCCATCCTGACCAGTAATTTCAGGCTCAGTATCTGTTTGCACAGCATTAATAAAAGACCTTAATTCTTCCTTTAATGGTTCCTTGTTTTCAATCTTAACATTCTCTACCTTATTATTCTCCTTATATAATGTTAATGTCTGATCACCATAGTCAACACTAATAATACCATCAACACCCGTGATGTTAAGCTGTCTCTTCTTGTAGGGGGTTAACCAGTTAGTCTCAAGAATACTGATTATTCCATTATCATACTTTGTGATGATCTCTGCATGATCCTCAAACTCACAGTTCTTAAGCTCACTACTCATATTAGCATAAACTGTGTTTGCAGGACTCTCAAAGAGATAATTGAATATATCAATATCATGTATTGCAAGGTCTGTTGCTACACCAACATCTCTTATTCTTGGTGGAAATGGTCCAAGTCTCTTAGCATTTGCTGTTACAACATCACCTATCTCACCATCATCAAGTAACTGTTTTGCCATCTTAACAGCAGGATTGAATCTCTCAACGTGTCCTGTAGCTAATTTTACATTAGCATCCTTTGCAGCATTAATCATCTCCTCTGCTTCATTAAGCTTTGATGCAACAGGTTTTTCTACTAATACATTCTTTCCAGCTTCAATTGCTCTCATAACAACTTCATGATGGAAAACAGTAGGTACACATACATTCACTGCTTCAATGTCATCTATTTGGAGTATATTATCATAGTCTATATACCCTGTTGTATTAAACTCTGCAGATACTTTATCAAGAGTACCTCTGACCATATCAGAGATTGCTAGTAGATTAGAATTTTCTAGTTCAGAGTATATACGTACATGGTTATAACCCATTGCACCTACTCCAATAACACCTACATTAGTCTCCTTCATAATGAATCCTCTTTTAGTTTATTTCCAATACTCTTAGCAGTTTCTATTGCATTACTTTTAGTTGTTGTCTCATTAATATCTGCTAAAAGCTTTCCTTCTGGACTTAGTAACTTACACTTAATATTGATCTCAGAACCATTTACCTTTGAAACTATCCCGACAGGCCACTGACAGCCTACACCAATAGTTTCTAGAATAGTTTTCTCTACAAGTGCCTCGTTTCTAGTATCATCATGGTTTAGTTTACTTATAACATCATTATATTCTGAATCTTTATGAGTCATTATTGCAAGTGCTCCCTGACCTGCAGGGGGCATAATATAATCCACAGGGAATACTTCCTTTATGTGGTCTTGTAAGCCTAAACGATTAATTCCTGCCTGAGCCATTATTGTAGCATCACACACACCCTCTTCCACCTTACGTATACGTGTCTCTACATTTCCACGTAGGGGTGTTGTCTGAATATTCTTCTCATGGTATTTACAGAATGCTTCACGTCTAACACTACTTGTTCCAATAGTTGCATTATCGGGTAGTTCATCCCAACTATAATTAGATATTAATACTTCATTAACAGATTCTCTGATAGGTATTGCGGTTATTACTAATTCTGGATTTAATTCACTAGGAAGATCCTTAAAACTATGTACAGCAAAGTCAATATCACCATTAATTAGTGCTTCATCTAATTCTTTAGTAAATATTCCTTTAGCATCAATATTATATAGCTGTGAATCTTTTATTTTATCTCCAGTAGTCTTAATAATTTTAGTTTCTATCTCCTCAGAAATAATCTCTTCTAAATTACTAACAACAGTTTGTGTCTGTGTTCTAGCAAGTTGGCTACCCCTAGTACCACATATCAATATATGTCCCCCTATGAAATTATTAAACAATTCTTAATAATTAATTTTAAACTATTATTACTTCATTAATATGTTATAAAAATTTATTCTTATGCTCTTTATAATTATATATTGATCATATTTTATAAACTTTATACTATGAATAAGAAAGTACACACTACTATAAT
>JAJQHG010000158.1 GCA_021199865.1 Methanosphaera sp.
TTCTTTTTTAAGAGATATTTTTTCATCTATTAAGGAGAGGAAAGATGCTATTTTATCTTGTTCTTCATGTGTAGGATAAGGTATTTTGATGTTTTTTACTAATTTAGCATTTAAATTTCCTTGTGTTCCTGTTTCAATTAGTTTATGTAGTCCATGATTTTTATAGTATTGTAAGTAATAGTATATATATTCTGTGTTAGTATCTTTGTTTATTATCATATTGTACATTGCTTGTGATGTTGTTAAGGGTATTTTATTGATACTTACAAATCCAATGGAAGCATATATGGAATATATTAATGAATTTAAAGGTACAATCCACGTAGAAGAATTTTGCAACCCCTTTTCTGTTATAGTTTTTTCTGTATTTGTTATATATTTTCCTTGGGTAGTCATATCAGATATAGTTAAAAAATTAATGTTTCCACCATAATATTCTTTAACTGATGATTTAGGTGTACCTCCACTTGATGCTTTGAATGTTATATCATCTAATTTCTTTTCACTCCACTCGTTTGTGTACCCTTTGAATCGTAGTTGTGGTTTCATATTATGCCTGTCTTATAATTAATCTCTTATATTATATTGATCAAAGGGAATATTTATTAATTAAGTAAAAATAGTGGGGGAAAAGGAGTATACTGTATTTAAATATAGCTTTTTAGTAATTTTATCACTGTGTCCTGGTAGTTTTATTCTTTAAATCATACTTTGTTAACTTTGTATTACCTCTATATTGTTTTCTTCACAGTAATTATGTAGAGTAGACATTGGAGTACATGTTTCTTTGGATATTGTTGATAATGCTATTGCGGTTATAACGGTTTTTCCGTTTCTATGTTTAATCATTGTTTTAATTTTTTTCTCATGTCGTGGTGTTTTATTTTTATTGTTTTCTTCTTGTATGTCTAGTGCTTCGATTAAGTGTTCTTTGAAAAATCTACTCATGTTGAATCCGTGTGATAGGCCTTCTTTCCAGAGGTCATCTTCTATATATATGCAATGTCCACTTTTCATTTTTATCACGTCTTATTCGTTGTATGTGTTATCTTTCTCTAGTTTTTGGGTTTTTAGTAACTGTATTCTGTTTATTTTTGTTTTCATTTAATTGTACTCCGTTAGCTCTGCATTACATCTATATTGTTCTCTTCACAATATTCTTGAAGAGTATTGATTGGTACTCCTGTTCTATTAGAGATACTTGTTAGTGCTAATGGTGATATGGTGTTATTATCCCCTATATTAGCAAAGTGGTTTATTTCTTCTTGGTATATTGGAAGGGTATTATTTTCTTCTTGTATTTGTATTTCTTCTATGAGTTTGGTTTCTGTGAAGTGGCTGATGTTTATTCCTAGTGATCTTGGTTTTTTCCATATATCACTTGATATTCTTATTGAATGGTTTGTTTTCATGTTGTTCCTCCATTGTATTGAAAATGTAACAAAAATATTGTTGTGTTAGATCTATTAATTTATTTTTAGTAAATAAGTTCTTTGACTTAAATTTTATTTCTTTATTTTTTAATCACAATATTGTTTCTAGAATACTAGTATACATGAAGTAATAATAGTATTCAGGTGTTATTGTATATATTTGTCAGAACTCTATAGTTTCCTTATAATTATATTCATAAATAGTAAATTTTAAGCAAACTTTTTATTTTTATGAAGAAATTTTATGATTCATTAGTGATGTTTCATATTGAAGAACTAGTGGGGTATATTACAAGTGTAACTTTTAAGAATGAGACTCCTAATCAAGTTCTATATAGAACTATATAGAACTATATAGAAAATTTCCTTGAGGGTAAAGATATTGTAGAAAAAAAAGTATGATTAATGTTATAAAAAGTATGATTTCTATATAGAAAAAATTCGGGTATATACCTTCGCTGAGATTATGTATTATTATTATATTATTATTAATTATATTATATTATTATATTATATATCAATAAAACTGGTTATCCTAGTAATGTTTTCTCTTTTAATCTACATAGAAGCTTATCCTCATTATTGCTTAGTAGTTTCATACTAGTCTTCTTGTTATTTATTGCTATGTCAGTAGATTTTCTAATAAAATCCTCTTGTTTATATATTCTTAGTAGTTGGTGTGGATATGATTCATCCCTGTTATATACACGTTTTTTTACTGAGTTAATAATATTGTCTGCATGTAGTTCTAGTGTTTTATTCATGTTCTCTATTTCTTGGATTATCTTCTTTGCATATGTATCTATACTCACCTCCTGGTTATTCCTCCTTATTTTCAGGTCTTGTTTTAAGCCTTTTTGTGCTACTAGTTGCTCGTTATGTTTTGCATCCTTTTGCCAGTCGGGGTAGTTTACTTCATCAATTACTAGTAGGTATATTATGAATAGGTGTATGAATTTTAGATCATTAAGTTTAACACCATTCTTATCTAGGGGGTTAATATCTACTGATCTAATCTCAACATAGTCTATTCCTGTTGTTTGTAGTCTTTTAAGATAATTATCCTTCTTAATAGTTTTTAGTCTAATCTGGGTGTAGAGCTCCTTTGCTTCACATAGACTACCATTATCTATAAATTCATTGATGCTTTGGAGGTATTCATCCACACTATTATATGATGGATATAGTTGTTCTAGATTCTTGTATCCACAACTAGTGTTTCTTAGTGATACTCCCTTAGTTGTATAGTAGCATCTATTATTATCCTTATTCTTTGCATCCTTGATATGGTCTCTGCTGAAGCTTTCATGTGTTGCTATACTTGTACCTGTAATATATATTATAAACCAGGAGTAGTAGGTGTAGTTTTTTACTATTTTTAGGTATAATTTATTCTTATATTCTCTGTGGCTTAATCCATAGTTTTCATGGGCATAGAGTTTATCTATTACATTGTCGCTAAGGGATATATTATAGTGTATTCCAGAGATTAACTGCTTCTTTGTTCCATACTTACTTGCTAGTTTTTCTCTATAGATTTCTGCTTCAATATCATTTTCGTGGTATCTAGCTATTGGTATTTTATCACTGCTAGGTAGTATGCATGGTAGTGACTGGTTCCATATGTATTCATCACTATTAATATTAGTATTTACTATGTCTGTGAGCCTTGCTAGGAACTGGTAGGTTTCATTAACTGTTGTGAATGTTGGTGTAATCATCTCTATTTGACTCTCAGAAAAATCAGTAGTAATATATGGATTATCAGATTTAGGTCCAAATATTGAGGGGTGTTCTGTTAGAGCTAATCTTCCCATTTTATCTACACGTAAGCCCTCTTTTTCTAGACCAAAGTTTGCCTCTAATATTTCTCTAGGCTTTAGTGCATCCATAATAGTATTAATAGTAATAAATCTATTCATAGAAATGAATTACTTATAAGTTATATAAATATGTTTATTAAAATAAAATTAAGAATTAATTAATTTAAAAATAGTATTATTCTTTATTATAATAATTCCTATCAGGATAGGTTTAAGTACATATTAATTAAAGTGTATAATAATGATTTTTAATGTTAGTAGTAGAAGTGATATAGTCGCCTTTTATACTCCCTGGCTACTTAATCGTCTAGAGGAGGAATATGTTTATACTAGAAATCCATATGATAAGCACACCGTGTATAGGTATGATTTATCAGTTGATAATGTTGATTCACTAGTATTTATCTCTAAGAATTATGAGCCTATAATGGATGATATTGGTAGTATTAATGATAAGTATAATATCTTCTGTTATTATACTATTACTCCCTATGGAGGGGATGTTGAGCCTAGAGTACCATCAATTAGTGAGAGTATGGATACACTGATAAGTTTAAGTCAGATTATTGGTAAAGAGAGGGTTGCATGGAGATTTGATCCACTACTACTTACAGATAACTATAGCCTAGAAGACATGATAAATACATTTGATGATATAGCTAGTACTATCCATAATTATACTAGTTTTGTAGTATTTAGCTTTGTTGATATTTATGATAAATTAAAACATAACATGCCCGAGTTAATTGAATTAAATGATACACAACGTGATGAATTAATTAAGAATTTAGGCTTAATATCAAAGAAGTATGACTTGGACATACACAGCTGTCTAGTAGAAAAGAATTACACACAATATAATGTTAAGAACACTGGTTGTATAACAACAGATATCCTCTCCAAGGCGAATAATATAAACTTCAAGAAGATTAAGCATGAAGGACTAAGAGAGGGGTGTAAGTGCATAAAAACTAGTGATATTGGAGCATATAACTCATGTCCAGCTGGATGCAAATATTGTTATGCTAATAAAAACAGGAATGCTGCAAAACATAATAATAGGCTACATGAGGACTCATCACCACTACTAATAGGTGATATAACTAGTAATGATATAATTAAGCAAATAGAGAATAATAAATTACAGATACCTAGTAATCAGAAAACATTACTATAAAAATAGTTTTAATACTAAGAGGATTATTATTTAAAAGTGATTAGAGATGTATTCATGTTTCAAGATCATGTATACATTCACTACTTTCACTACCCATACATACACTGCAGTCTGTAGGGATTTTAACTTTTTCTTTATGTAGTTGACATAATACTTCCTGGGTTTTTATTGTCTTACAGATATGGCAAAATCTTGGTATTAAGTCTATTGACTCTAAATCCCCATTCTTCATGTCTTTAGCCATGTCTTTAATGTATTGTTCTACAACAGGATCAAAATCTAGTTCATCTCCTCTTTTATCACTAATATATTGTGATACTGCAGGTTGTGTTATTTCTAGTAGTTCTGATATCTCTTTTTGTTTCATTCCTAATGCTAGTAATTCCTTTGCTAGTTTTGACCTGATAGATGGTATAACATACCATACAACTATTTCACAAGGTGGTTTCATTTTAAAGCCTCCTACAATTATTGTTATCTAATATATTATTTGTTAATAACTTTATTATCATGATTCTTTTTTATAATTACAAATTTTTAGTTTATCCTAATTAATATTATGTAATTATAATTATAAAAATATTCAC
>JAJQHG010000019.1 GCA_021199865.1 Methanosphaera sp.
AATATACTGGAGGTATTTAGTGGAAATTAACAACCTAAAATTAGTTTATTATGTATCAAGACCAAATCGCTTCACAGTAGAATTTAGGGAGGAAAATCATAATACAATGTTAGCTCATCTACATGATCCTGGACGACTAAAAGAATTATTAATACCTGATACACCTATGCTAATAAAGTATATTGATACTTATAAGGAAACTAATCGTAAAACAAAGTATGATGTAATAGCAATTAAGAATAAGGATACATGGCTACTACTAAATAGTTCATATCATAATAGATTAGTTAACCAACTGATAGATCAAAAGATGATAGAACCACTAATAGATTATCATGTTAAAAAGCCAGAATATACATATGGAAATAGTAGACTAGACTTCCTATTAGAGAATGAAGATAATAAAGAATTATACCTAGAAGTAAAAGGGTGTAGCTTATTAGTAGATGATGTTGCAATGTTTCCTGATGCTCCAACAGAACGTGGACGAAAACATCTATGTGAATTAATAGGAATTAAAGAGAATAATATGGATAGTGCAGTGATAATACTTATACTCCATAATAAGGCAAAATATTTCATGCCCAACTATATTACAGATCCTGATTTTGCAAAGACTTTAAAACAAGCATATGATAAGGGTGTGAAAATATATCCTGTACATATATTTACTGAATTTAGAGATAAAAGTTTATACCTTAGATATAATAATATAATACCAATAAAGTTTAGGGAGATAGACTAATGAAATGTAATAATTGTAACTATGAGAATCATAGTAATACAACACACTGTATAAACTGTGGAGCCAAACTCCCAAAAGAAGATAAAACTGAAGAAAAACAGTTCCAGGAAATTATATTACCCTTGAATAATAATCCTAAAGACAACACAGATAAAAATACTGTAATTAACCAGATAAAACAGGAAACATTCAAAAAAGCTGATCATAACGAAAATGAGTATTTTACAGTTGAATATAGAGGACCAACAGGCTTTGAAGAACCTAAAGGATTTGGTAAAGAATTTAAGAAGATACAAGTTGAAGAAGCACAAAAACAACAACAAACTAATCAAAACAAGTATAATCCCTATGATAAACAACAAGTAAATAGTAATCAGAATAGTACAAATGTTAATTATGGTGGTTTTGAGTATCCTAAGAGAAAAAAGAATGTGTGGCTAGCTGTAATACTAAACATATTAATTGTAGGAGTTGGACATATCTATCTTGGAGCATATTCAAGAGGATTATTCTTCATGATACTTGCAGCGATACTACAAATATGTATATTCTATATTGACATAACACTAGGTTATATTATATCAATCATATTCATTACATGTCAAGTAATTGATGTTTATATAACAGGTAATAAGATAAATAGTAAATTATAACAAGATTAGTAATAGGATTTACTAGAATTTCTTCAACCCCCACTTTTTTTTTGAATTTATGATTATGTAATAAAAAATACTTTATATGATAAGGATACTAAAAATAATTATTTATACTTATAATCTTTATTATTTAATAAAACATATATTATATTAATATATTTCATGACTTTAATTATAGAGGATTAATATGGCTAGTCGAATCATAGAAGGATACAAATTATATAAGGATAATTCTGTATCCGTAGATTACTATGAAGATGATCATATAATTTTCAAAGTAATGAATAAGAAAAAAACTGATTTCTATATTGTATCTATGGTTTATGGATACTGGAATTGTGATTGTGCGGATTATCAGTATAGAAATAAGTCTGATGAGGGTAGTTTCTACTGTAAACACTTACAAGCTGCACAATACAAACTTCTAGAAATATTAGATGAAAAGAATAATAGTAAAGGATGATAACATGAAGATTAAAGAGTTAATGACACCATGTCCTGAGTGTGGATCAAAGGATAAAACACAACACAGAGATTTTGAGAAAGAATTTAAGGCATATGGTACTAGTGGTGAATTAAAATGTTCTAATTGTGGACACATCTTTATTACTAGAGATGAAGCCATAGATAACCGTAGAGCAGAGGAAAATAAGGATTAAGGGAGTAATATAATGATTATAAAGGATTTTTGTATGTATTGTGGAGCATGTGCAGGAGTATGTTCTGTAGATGCTATTAGAGTAGAGGAACTAAAAATTGTTATAGATGATAATAAATGTATAAAATGTGGAGTATGTGTAAAAGCATGTCCAGTATCAGCATTAGAATTAGAATAAGGTTGATATAATGATAGAAACTGATATTTTAGTTGTTGGTGCAGGACCATCTGGATCAATGGCTGCGAAGCAAGCAGCTCTAAATGGAGCAGATGTTATATTAATAGATAGAAAATCAGAGATTGGTTCACCAAAACGTTGTGCTGAGGGAGTATCTAAGGCAGGATTAGAAAAGCTTGGAATAAATCCTGATCCTAGATGGATAGCAAGAAGATCTACGGGTGTAAGATTAGTATCACCTGATGGTACAAGTGTATTTTTAGATGATGATACAATTAGTCTACCAGAGTCTGGATTTGTCTTAGAACGTAAAGTATTTGATAAACATATGGCTATGGATGCTGCACGTGCTGGTGCTAAGATAATGATTAAAACATTAGCAACAGATTTAGAACGTGTGGATGATGGAGTAATTGTTACAATTGAAAACATGGGTAAAGTGGATCAGATCCATGCACATATTGTTATAGCAGCAGATGGACCCGAAAGTCGTATAGGTAGATGGGCTGGACTTGACTGTACAACATCACCAGATTACATGGAGTCATGTATACAATATGAAATGGCTGGAGTAGATATGGTCAATAATAATGATATAGCTCTATTCTTTGGTAGTTGTGCACCTGGAGGATACATATGGATTTTCCCTAAGGGTGATGATATAGCAAATGTTGGTATTGGTGTACTTAGAAGTGTTGCTGATAAACCACCATATGAATACTTAGATGAGTTTGTTAAAACTTGTCCTGAAACAAAGAATGCACAGGCAGTAGAAGTTAATGTTGGTGGAGATCCTGTAGGTGGAACAGTAAAAGATCGTACGGGTGATAACATACTAGTAGTAGGAGATGCTGCTGGTTTTGTTAACCCATTAACTGGTGGTGGAATTAATAGTGCATTAGAATCTGGTACATTTGCTGGTATTGTTGCTGCTCAAGCTATTAATGATGGTGATTATAGTAAGAAAAACTTCGAAGAATACATTAAACTCACAGATGAAGATATAAATAAAAGTTATTCTAAGTATGATAAAGTTAAACAATACCTCTTATCACTTAGTGATGAAGAGTTAAATAATATTGCAGAGGAGTTCTCTAAGGTAGAGTTTAGTGAAGTAAACACTAAATCATTAATTAAGATGCTAGTAAAAGTTTCACCTAAAGCATTACTAAAACTTGGAAAATTATTCTAATTATCATCTCCTCTTTTACTATTTTTAGATTTAAGGAGTTTATAATATGAATACTGCAAAAATACCATGTATAAGTGAATTAAGCTTGAATAGACCTGAAGTTATTCGTTGGCAAGAACGTATGAAACTATTAGAGCCATATAGTGATACAATAGTTATATTACCCTGTAGTATGAAGAAGCCATACTCCCAGTCAAAGTCTCATATGTTATATAAGAAGTATACGAAGGGATTACAGGAAGTTATATTAACATCCCCATTTGGTATATGTCCTAGAGAAATGGAGAATACTTATCCTATACAGTCATATGATGCATCTACAACTGGTGACTGGTCTGCAGAGGAAATAGAAGCATCAGCTAAAGTATTAAAAGATTATGCTAAGGATTATAATATAATTGCACATGTAACTGGTGGTTACAAGCTTGCCTGTGAGGAAAGTGGACTTGATATTACATATACATGTAATGATGGTAGTACTAGATCAAAGGAATCATTAGATAATCTTAAAATGGAAGTGAAAAAGGCCGATAAAGTTAGTAATTCTAAGCATAGGTTACATGATCTTAGATCAATAGCTCGTTATCAATTTAATTCTAAGAAAATGGATGCTCTAATTAGTGATAATACTCAAACTAGAGGTCGTTTTAATAAACGTATTCTTGATGGTAAGAAACAGATTGCTACATTACACTTTGAAACTGGTCTTTACACATTAAATCTTGATGCTGGTGAAATACTAAAAGAACAAAAAATTAATAGAGTATTTATTAACTTTGATTTATCCTCAAATACTGTGTTTACTCCTGGAATTGAAGGTGCGGATGATGGTATTATACCTAATGATGAGGTTGTGGTTGTCTGTGATGATCAAGTTATGGGTGTAGGTAAATCTATGCTAAGTTCTGATGAACTGGTTAATTCATCTAAGGGTGTTGGCATAAAGCTCAGACACAGAGTTAAATAATTATATTCGGTATAGGAAAATATATAATATACTATTTTAAGAAAAGTAATTAAGGAGCGAAAATGAAATGGCAGTAGCTGAAATACAAAATGAAATTAAAGATAAATTAGCATTAATCGCAGACCCTCATATGGGTATAAGTATCGTGGAGATGGGTCTTGTTAGAGAAATTGAAGTTGATGAAGATAAAAAGGAAGCAAAGATCACTTTATCACCTACTAACCCTGGATGTATGAGTATTGCAAACGTTGCTATGGCATCCAAACTTGAAGTTGAAAAGTTAGATGATATTGATAAGGCTGAAATCAAGGTTATTGACCATATGATGGCTGATACTATCAATGAAATGGTTAATAAAGAAGAATAATTCTTCTTTCTTTTTTATTTATTTAATCCTTATTTATTGATAAAAGACCATAAAGTATATATATAACTTAAGAGTAACATAATAATAGCTTTTGTATAATAAGCCAAATTATATTTTTGGGCGCGTGTCTCAGCTTGGTTAGCGCGCTCGTCTGATAACCGTGAGGTCATGGGTTCGATCTGTCTCTTATACAAATATGACG
>JAJQHG010000026.1 GCA_021199865.1 Methanosphaera sp.
GGTGTATTCACAAAGAAGGATCTACCAGAAGATTATGACAAATTTTTAGAATATAAAGTTACAATATCTAACAAAGAAGTAACTGATACTACTCCTATAGCTATACTAAAGATTAAGGACACAACTAGTTATCATGTTGTATTCCTTGATGATTATGATTCTATTGATGAGTTAGATAAAGAATTAGATGAAACTATTGATGGTGAAATATATAATTATAATATTAGAAACATATTAGAAGGTCATATTAATGGAAACTCAGACTGATCCATTATATTGTAGATGGAGTGTATTAGACCACCTATTAAAGAATCTTAATAAGAAGTATGACTTAGATGAGACAATTGTTCCTAATTTACAACAATCAAAAACATTAATTAATTATTATACTGATGATCCAACAGATCCAACAAGAATTAAGGAAGTTAGTCGTATAGATGGCTTACTTAATGATATAGAACAAAAACTTTTACTCACAGCAGAAAATGAGGGTGAAGAATACACAAAGAAATGGGAAGGTTATCTTCTTGATGCTTCAAAAGGTGTGGAAGTATTCCGTAATGTTAAGATTCAGTCTCATTTCATTGCGGGTATGCCTGCAAACTTTGACTTTGTACGTTTTAACTTCAAAGAACATATTGCAGAAGAACGCTTCATGGAAATCTGTGAATATGAGAATGTGATTATTGAATATGATGAGGATGATAAGTCTGTATTTGTATTTGGTGAGAAACCACAAATTACCCTAGCTCTACAAGAGATGAGTTCATTCTTTGCTGAACAGATGGACTAATATTCTTATTCTACCCCTTCTTATCTTTTTTTTATTTATTTAAGGTGCTATTTTTTAGAATTCATTTATTCTTTAACTATTTTTTATACTAACAATTATTAAGTTTTAATGAGATATCTACTAATAATTATAATTAAAATATTGGAGGAATTATATGCGTATATTAGTTATTAGTGATATTCATGGATCTCCAGAGGGAGTATATAAGTATCTAGAGGATAATTCTGTTGACAAAATTATTGTCACAGGAGATATTACAGACTTTGGTCCAGAAGACTTATTTATAGAGATTCTAGATAATCTCTCTAAGATAGCAGATGTATATGCTATAATGGGAAATTGTGATCCAGAAAATGCAAACTCATTACTTGATAAATCTAGTGCAACCAATATACATGATAATGTTGTAAAAATGGATAATATAACACTTGTTGGATTTGGTGGATCAAACGAAACACCATTTGATACAATCCATGAGTATAGTGAAGAAATATTATACAATGAATTAATTAAATACAATGAGGATTTATCCTCAGAAAATTACACAATATTAGCAACTCACGCACCACCACTAGATACAAATGCTGATAAAATAGAGTCAGGTGCACATACTGGAAGTAAGGCAATACGTGATGTAATTAGCCTAACACAGCCAACACTAAATATATGTGGACATATACATGAATCCATAGGTAAAGACAAAATAGATAATACTGTAGTAGTAAATCCTGGAGATGTAGCAAATAATCATGCATGTCTACTAATAATAACAGATGAAGACTTAGAAAATAAAACAGTAAACATAGAACTCCTAACACTAGGTGAATAATATGAATAAATTTAGAGAAGAAGATGTATACATCTTCAACAAGAAAAGAGAATGTATGTCTAGAGAAGACATGAGAGAATTACAACTAAGAAGACTAAAAAAATCAGTAAAATATGCATATGATAATGTAGCCTTCTACAGAGACTTATATGATAAGAATAATGTAGCACCAGAAGACCTAAAAGAACTAGAAGATCTAGAATTATTCCCATTCATAACAAAGGATGATCTAAGAAAAACATACCCATTTGATCTACAAGCAGCACTAAAAGAGGACTGGAAAGAAGTACACTCAACAAGTGGAACAACAGGAATACCAACAGTAGCAGCATACACACAAAAAGATTTAGATATATGGGCCGAATCAACAGCACGTGGACTAGCAAGTGTAGGAGTACATAAAAATGATATAGTAAACGTAGCATATGGTTTTGGATTATTTACAGGAGGACATGGAGCACAATATGGTGCACAGAAAATAGGTGCACTAGCAGTACCAATGTCATCTGGTAATACTCAAAGACAAATGAACTTCCTAAAGGACTTCCCTGCAGACTTCTTATGTTGTACACCATCATATGCATTATACCTAGCAGAATCATTTGAAAAGGAAGGTATTGATCCATCAAGTATAGCACTAAGAGGAGGACTATTTGGAGCAGAAATGTGGACAGAGGAAATCAGAAACAAACTAGAATCAAAATTCGGTATATCTGCACAAAACATTTATGGTCTAACAGAGGTAATAGGACCTGGTGTATCAGTAGATTGTCATATAAAAGAGGGAATGCATATAGCAGAAGATCACTTCTATCCAGAGATAATTGATCCAAATACACTTGAAGTACTACCTGAGGGAGAAACTGGTGAAATAGTATTCACAAGTCTTACAAAAACAGGTATGCCAGTAATAAGATACAGAACAAAGGATATTACATCACTAAACTATGAGAAATGTGAGTGTGGTAGAACAACAGTTAGAATGAATAGAATAACTGGACGTAGTGATGACATGATAAAAGTTAAAGGAGTAATAGTATTCCCTAAACAGATCGAGGAAGTCATCATGAAAATGGATGAACTAGCACCTGCATACCAGATTGTTGTTAGTAGACCTGACACATTAGATGAAATAGAAGTACAAGTAGAAATTGACCAGGCAAACTTCAAGGACTCAATAACTGACTTAGAAGGATTCAGACATAAAATAGGTGAACGTATTAAAGATGCAATAGGAATAAGTGTAAAAGTAACACTAGCAGAACCATACACTATACCTAGAAGTGAAGGAAAAGCAGTAAGAGTAATAGATAAGAGAGACTTTAGTTAAGGTGATTATAATGACAATAAAACAAGTATCAGTATTTCTAGAAAATAAGAAAGGACGACTATTTAAAGCATTACACATACTAAAAAATGAGGATATAGATATAAGAGCATTATCCATAGCAGATACCTCAGAATTCGGAATACTAAGAATGATAGTATCTGACCCAATAAAGGCTCAAGAAGAACTACAAAAAGAAAAGTTTGCTGTAAGTCTAGCAGATGTATTAGCAATAGAAGTAGATGATCAGCCAGGAGGATTAGAGAAGGCTCTTGACATACTAAATAATAAGGATCAGAATGTTGAATATATCTATGCATTTGTAGAAAAGAGAACACAGAAAGCATTAGTTGTATTAAATACTCAGGACAATGAAACTTCACGTCAACTATTAATTGATGAAGGATTCAGTATATGTCCACCAGAAGAAATATATAACATATAATATTTCTAACCTTAATCTTCCTTTTTCCAGAACGGGGATGGTGTATTATAGAAGCCTTCCTGAATACTTTTTCTTATATATTCATTACTTAATCTACAACTATCAACCATATTATTACCAAGTACTAGATTACTAGTAAGACTTGCTGAATAGTTACAGCCAGTACCATGTGTATTCTTGGAATCTATTAGTGAACCTGTAACTATCTTCTCTAACTTGTCATCATATACTAGTATGTCATTACCATTCATATGTCCACCAGTAATCACAACATTAGTATATTTGGATATATGATCTGCAACACTAATCATATCTTCCTCTGTTGTAATAGTTTTATTAGATATTTTTTCTGCCTCAAATATATTAGGAGTAATAACATATGCTTGTTTTAAGAGATACCTTTTTAAACTATTAACATAGGAGTCATCTGTCAGATTAGCTCCACTTTCTGCTATCATCACAGGATCAACAACAGCTCTTAGTTGATACTCTTTAATCTTCTGTGCTACTAGCTTAACTATACTACTAGTGTATAATACTCCCGTCTTCATGTATTTAATAGGGTATACATCCATTATAGCATCAATCTGTTCTTCAATAATCCTTGTATCAAGACTTACAACATCAGTTATATTGAAGGGATTCTGTGCTGTTATTGTTGTTGCAACACTTGTTGCATAGATATTATGTGCATTAAATGTTTTACAATCAGCAAGTAATCCTGCTCCACCAGATGGATCAAGTCCCGCAATAGTCATTGACACATTATGATCTAAATCATTCTCTGTAAACATGTAGTCTCTCCTGGCAATGCTTATTCTCAACATGTATACCAATACTATTAAGGTATTCACATGTAGCACTATTTGATCCATGTAATAATATTTCACCTAAATCCTGTGGTGTATTAACATCTAAGGATAAAAAGAAGCTATCATATACATTAACTGTTAGTTCATGTTCTTTTGCCTCTTCTATATGTTTAAAGTAACTAAATTCACCAAATAGTGGAGTAAAACCATAATTATTATTAATATATAATAGGTTTGTTCCTCCACCCATGGATGGAGTAATTATAAAGTTATTCATATTATCATGGATATACTGAATATTCTCCTTATTAATTAATGGAATATCGGCTGGTAGAATCATTATATTTGGATTATCATAGTTATTCTTAACATACTCTATTGCATCTAGTAGGGCATTATTCAAGAAATTAGATGTATGCTTTTTTTCATTTATACCTGTAATATTCAGACTTCTAGCATATTCTAGTACATCTTCATCATTACTTGTTACCACAATATCTTTTACCCTATTATTAATTGAATCAGTAATATCCTTTAACATACACTTTAATAATTGTATTCTTTCATCAGTGTCTAGAAAAGGTGATAGTCTTGTTTTTGATTCATGAAAATTAGATATAGGTATAATCGTAATTAAGTTGTTCATATTAATACTTAGACTATATAA
>JAJQHG010000029.1 GCA_021199865.1 Methanosphaera sp.
GTCAGATGTGTATAAGAGAAATGTGATAAATATGTCAAATAAAAATTCAGAAAAAAAAGAGGAAGATCCCTTAAATGAATTAAATGAGTTAGAGGATAACTTTACTCCAATAGAAACAGATAAAGATCCACTAAATGAAATTGATTACTCAGATGCTGGTGATATCCCAGAATATGATAGTGATCTTGGAGAAATTATTGACAGTAAGTCACAGACAACACCTGACATGGAAGTCCCAGAAAAGGATGATTCAGAGAAAACATTACTAGAAGTTATTGATGAGGTAGATATAAATAATGTTGAGAAGGTTGCTAAGAGAAAGTCAACTAAGTCTGTAAAGACAGATAATGATACTAATCAGGATTCAGTTAAGACTGTAGAAAGTAATGAAGCTAATTCTGAATCATCTGATAATAATAAACCTAAGGTTAAACCTAAATCTAGAGATAAAACAGATTCTAAGGATGATAAGAAGTCTGTTAAGAAGATTGATAATGTTAAGGTGGATGAAGATGGTGTACCCTTATTTAACCAGTTTAACTCAGAGAGGATTAGACAATCAAATTTATTTAAGAAATTAAGGCCTTCAAAGTCTAATATAATTAAGATAATCCAACTAGTTGTAGGTATAATAATAACACTTATTGGTATTTCACAGGCATTAAACGAGGTTCTAAGATTATCTGATAATGTTGTGTATGGTGAACATCAATCTATCGCTCTAGGATTAATATTATTAGGTATACTAATTATCTTATCAGCATTCTATAAGCAGATAATAAATTACATTGGTCTTGATGACTTAGAAAACATTGTTAGTGATGATGATGAAACTACTATGCCAAAGCCTAAGTCTAAGAATAAGAAGAATAAGTAAGTATTATTAGTATAGATTAATTAAACCCTGAATATCCTTTATATATATAACTATTTTTAGAATAATTACCCTTTTTTATAAATAGAATTAATAGATAACAAGTCGCAACCACAATTTTTATTATTTATTATTTACAAAAATTAAAATAGATATTGATAATCTATATACTAGATTTATCTAAGAATTTAGAGGAGAGTATTTAACCTTGTTCAAATTAGTATTAACAGATCCAAGTATATTTAAAACAAGTTTTGACGCAATTTCATCAATTGTTGATGAAGTACAAATTGAAGTAGACTCAGATGGACTAAGACTAAACGCAATAGATAGAAGTCATATTACATATATTAACCTTGAATTAAAAGAAAGCCTATTTGACATCTATGAGTGTGATAAACCATTAAAATTAAATCTTGATACAGAGGAGTTAATGAAGGTATTAAAGAGAGCAAGATCTGATGATGTAATGGAGCTAACTACTGAGGAGGGAAGCTTAGTACTTACATTTGAGGGAAGAGCAAAGAAGACCTTCAAAGTTAAACTCATAGACCTTGAATATGATACACCATCAGCACCAGAAATAGATTACCCTGTAACTATTGGTATACCAATTGATGTATTAAAAGAGACAATACAGGATATTGAGATTGTTGCTGACAGAATAAAGATCAGTATTGATGAAGATAACATGGTATTAGAGGCTGTTGGAGATTTTGCTGATGCTAAGGTTGAATACTTACATGGTGAGAAGGTTGATACTGATGTATCTGCAGTATATGCAATAGAGAATATTAAGGAAATGTTAAAGGCAGAGAAGTTTGCTGATAACACCTACCTCTCATTAGGTGATGATATGCCAGTAACATTAACCTTAGAATTATTAAATGATGAGGGAAAACTATCATTCCTATTAGCTCCTAGAATAGAAGAGGAATAATAATATAATACTCTTCTTTACATTATTTTATAGTATTTAACCACCAGGGAGTGGTTATAGTAACTGGACTGTTGAATATTTTTATAGTAGATTACAACTACCTAGAAGGGGATATTTAGTTGGCAACTTTTTTTCAGAAACTTAGAGATATACAGAATAAGGAAAGAAGCACAGGAACACTATCAGAAATAGATGATACATTCTATGATGATGCATCTAACTATCTTCAAGAATTACTAAAAGTAGTTGATAGATCACCATTATCACTAGAAGCATACCAACTACGTGATGCACAGAGAATAACAGTTGAGATACGTGAGAGAAGAGAGTTTAAGATTATAACAACAGCTCTATCAAAGATACAGAAGGATCATGACCTCTTTAAGGATAATGATGATAATTCAAAGTTATATGATGAAGTACCATATAACGTGACACCAGAAGAGGAGACTCTATATAAATCTGTTATTGATGTAATACTAGAAAACCGTGAAGGACTCCTAACAGACATAAAGTCTAAGAGATCTAGTAGTAAAGAGTCAAACATAGGATTTAAGGCTGATATGCCAAAGACTAAGCCACCAAAAAAGACTAGTAAGAAGCCTGATGAGGGGGTATCAGACTCTAATCAGAAAGTAGTGGATAATAAGCCTAATAAGTCTATTAAGAAGTCTAGTAAACCACAAATTGATGAGTCACAAATTGCCCTAATGTTTGGACAAGCCCCTGATGATGTGTTACTAGATGAGGATAATAATCCTATTGTTACACATAAGAAGAAGACTGATATTACAACACCATTTACTCCACCAGAAGTACCAGAGGATGACTCAATAACACTACAGAATGAGTCTCTAAGTGATGATGATAAACAGGTGGATACTACCCTACAAATGCAGAAGCCTCGTAATACACAACAGACTCAGGATAACACTATAGTTGAAGATAATACTGATACACAGGGTACTACTATTGATGAGGGTATGGCTGGTAGTGTAGATGAGACTAACATGGCAACTAGTGATGCTATGGTTGAATCAGTAGATGAGTCCTCTGTTGATGGCATTGATTATAGTAAGGATGTGTTAGTAGAGTTTAACAAGAAGATTTCAACAGATATTCTTGATGTTGATGAGAAAACTTATGGTCCATTTGAGAAACAAGATATAGCTTTGCTTCCAGGATCACTTGTTAGAATACTATCTAAACAGAATGTTATTAGTATACTTGGATGATTATTTAATCTCCCTTTTTAAAACTTTTTTTTAGTTCTATACATAATTATAAATATAGATGTATATCATAATAATATATAGATAAATTATTGATTGTTCTATCATTAGAATAATTAGGATTTAATTAATAAATTTACTTAAACTTAAAGCTTATACGAGTTGTAGTATAATAGGAATTTTTTAGTACTACAAAATAGAAGCTCAAGAATATAAAGTAATTTTTTCAACATAATACTTAGAGTATTATATTAATCTTATCTTGGAGTAATTCTAGAGATTATTAATAGAATTATCCTTATATAAGAACTTATTTACATGAAGAGTGATTTATTGTCACTACTTTGGGAATATTATATAAAAATTAGATATTTTATTTAATAGAAAAATATGAGGTGAATAGGATGAAAATGCCACGTGAAAGAAGGACTTACTGTCCTAAATGTAAGAAGCATACAGTACATGAAGTACACACATCAAAGAAGAGAAAAGCAAGTGAATTAAAATGGGGTCAGCGTCAGTTTAGGCGTGTAACTGCTGGTTACAGAGGTTACCCAAGGCCATTACCATCAGGAAGTAAACCTATTAAGAAACTAGACTTAAGGTACAAATGTAAGGAGTGTGGAAAGTCACACATCAAGAAAAACACTAACATTCGTGCTGGTAAAGTCGAGTGGATAAGTAACTAAGTAAGAAGTTTATATAACTTTTTATTAACTCTTTTTTTAGACTTAATTATGGATATAATCTATTCATAGTTATATTATCATATATTAATGGAGGAATAACATGGCTAAACAAGAAAGTAACTTTTTAAAAGTTAAATGTGGAGATTGTGAAAACCACCAAATAATTTTTGATCACGCTGCATCAACAGTTAAATGTGTAGTTTGTGGTAAAACATTAGTAGAACCTAAGGGTGGTCGCTCCAAGATTTATGCACAAATTGTTGAAGTTTTAGATCATTAAACATGTTTCTATAATGCTTTTTGGGTGATTAAATGGTTAGAATGAGTAATGAATGGCCCGAAGAAGGCGATCTCATTGTTGGAACAGTACATAAGGTATTATCCTATGGTGCATTTGCTAGGCTAGAGGAATATGAGGGTAAAGAAGCATTTATCCATATATCTGAGGTATCTTCTGGTTGGGTTAAGAATATTCGTGACTATGTTCGTGAAAATCAGAAGATAGTTGCAAGAGTATTAAGAGTAAACCCTAAGAAGGGACATGTGGATGCATCACTAAAACGTATACGTGAGGATCAACGTACACGTCGTATGCAGCAATGGAAGATTGAACAGAAGGCTGAGAAGCTATTAGAGATCTCTGCTAAGAGTCTTGATAAGTCTCTTGATGAGGCTTATGATGAGGTTGGATATCTTATAATGGATGAGTTTGGTGATCTTTATAGTGGATTTGAGTTATCCTCTGATGAAGGAGAAGGTGCTCTAACTGCTATTGGTATATCTGATGATTGGGTTCAGTCAATTACTGCTGTTGCTAAGAAGAATATTTCTACACCAGAAGTACAGATTACTGGTTATGTTGATATTACATCTTATCAGCCTGATGGTGTTGAAGTTATCAGGGAAGCTCTTGGATCTATTGAGTCTGATAAGGTTGAAGTACAGTGTGTTGGTGCACCAAAGTATAGGATTATGGTGACAGCAGAGGATTATCCAACAGCTGAGAAAGTCTTAAGTGAGTCAGCTGATAAGTGTATAGGAATTGTTGAGGATAGTGATGGAGAAGGAGAATTCCATCGTGAACTAGATAACTAGTTATTC
>JAJQHG010000018.1 GCA_021199865.1 Methanosphaera sp.
GATAATATAGATTCTTAAATATTTTAGTAAAAACATTATTATCTATTTTCAGATTTGGGGTTATACTATCCGTTGCTCTACTAATATTTTTTCTTTCTTTGAAATGAAATAATCCACTATTATATTTTTTATCACATTTAATACATAATTGAATAAAGGAAGAGTATACATTATTATTTTTTAGTAGATTTTTTAATTGTCCATATGGTTCAATTTTCCTATCTTCAGCCATTCTAAGGAAGATTATACGATTAATTAATACTTGTACTGAATAGTTTAAATGAGTATCAGTTATATTCCCATTATTTTTAACAATATTTTCTGATAGTAACGATCTCCATTTTTCTATTTCATCCAAGAAATGGTTATCAACTGGGACAGTTTTCTTAGTATTTTCATTTGCAAATCTTTCTAGACTTCCATTTTCAACAGCTTCTTTTGATATTATGCTCCATATTTCATCCCATTTACTTATGTAATTTCCATTATAATTATAGTTATCTTGGTTATCAGTATACCTGTAATATTTAACTCGTTCAATACTTGTAGTATCACTTTTTTTAGGATCTATTTTTGTAGTATATATGGATAATTCTTCAAAATCAGTTAGTATGGATATATCTAGGTTTGAACTCCACCCATATCTACGTAGTTGAAAGGATGGACATATATCATTTTTAATATTAACTGATGGTTTTTTAGCTTCTACATAAAATACTGTTGATCCATTAATACGAAAACTATAATCTGGTGCTTTTTTTCCATCACCAGTTTCTATACTTTCTTCTGTTGTTACATCACAGTAATCAGGATTATTTCCTTTTTTATTTGTCACATCCCATCCTAGTGATTCAAAGAATGGATTGATAAATTGCTGTTTTGTAGGTTCTTCACGATAGTCTTCTGATTTATAGCGATCTTCATATTCATTAAACTGTTCAATTAGTTGTTTTACTTGTTCTAATCCTTCTTGTTTATTGGTTACAATCTTGTATTCCATAGTTTTTCATCCATAAATAGATATAAAAATAGATTAATTATTTCTTTTAATTATTAAAATATAAAAAAAAGATTCATATAATAAAGAATAATTGGAAAGGGTGGTTAAGTAAGTATTATAATTATTTCTCAATAATCTGTTCTTCTATAGCCATTCCAAAGTGGCGTGCACCCTCAGTGAAGTATGCTAATACTTTGTCACCTACTTTTAGGTCTGATATACTTACAGGGTCTTCCTTTTCATTTACTAGTCTGATTGTCTCAGCATTCTGTAGGAGTGTTCTAATCTTTACTCCATCATATTCTGCTTCAACTAGCATGAGTGGACGTTTCTCGATCTTTACACGTCCAACAATAGTTGTTGTTGCTTCACCCTTAGAGTTAACTGTTAATACTTCATCTCCAGCTTCAATCTCAGATAAATATCTTGTTTTATCTTCTGGTGTCATTACATATGCATGTACTGGTCCAGCATTTACTCTAAATGGGCGTGATGCAACATATTCACTCTCAAGTGTTTCACTATGAACAAGGAATAATCCTGATGCATATGAACCTACAAGCATTCCATCTCCAACATTCATCATTGAACAGGTATCTACACATACTCTATCACCGATACCTACAGGTTCAACCTTTGTTACTGTTGCAGCTTTAAGATCATATACTTCCTTACTAGTTCTCTCTATTAGTTCACCTAGCTTTCTTATCTGTTTACCCTCATTAGAGGATAATAGTACTCCATCAGATCCATGTTCCATTGTCTCTAGAGCTAATTTTGCCTCATCATAGTCTTCTACATCCACCATTATCTTGGATGTTCTATCTTGTAGACTTGCAATAATATTCTCTAGTGGGATAACCTTCCAGTTCTTTCCTTTGAGTATAACATAGTCTGCTACTTCTCCAAGCTTACTTACTAGTTGTTCATCCTCTTTATTATTGATCTCTACATATGCTGCTACTTCTTTATCCTTTGCCTGTTCCTTTTTAACATCTACAACAGACACTTTCTTATCAAGTCCTAGTAACTTAATATCAGCATTATCATCACTGGATATGATCTTAACATTTCCTAGTTGTTTTATTGTATCAGCATTATCTTCATCAACTATGTGATCAAATCCAGTTTCGAGTGCATCGACGATTGCTTCCTTTCTATCGTTCCATGTTCCTTTTGGTCTAACCCATGCAAATTTCATTAATAGTCTCTCCTATTAGTTCTTTAATATTTCTAGTGCTTCATCAGGTGTTGCCTTGTTATGTACTACTTCTACTAGTGCTCTAGTCATCTTCTCCGGATTTTCTGCCTGGAACACGTTTCTTCCGAATGCTACTCCTGCTCCACCAACACTTATTGCATCATAAACCATTTCAAATAACTGTTTTTGTGTCTCAATCTTTGGTCCACCAGCAATTATTACAGGTACAGGGCATCCATCAACTACTTCCTTGAATGTGTCAGGATCTCCTGTGTAGTTAGTCTTTACAATGTCTGCTCCTAGTTCTGCTCCTACACGGCTTGCAAGTTTTACTACTTCTGGATCATGTTCATTATCAATCTTTGGTCCTCTAGGATACATCATTGCTAGTAAAGGCATTCCCCATTTGTCACATTCTTCTGCTATGTATCCTGTTGATTGTAGCATTTCTGGTTCTTTTTCTGATCCAATATTTACGTGTACACTTACAGCGTCTGCACCAAGTTGTAATGCTTTCTCTACACTTGTTACTTGTACCTTGTGGTGTGGATCTAATCCTAGGTCTGTACTTGCTGATAGGTGAAGTATTAATCCTATGTCACTACCGTATCCACGGTGTCCATTCTTTACCATACCTTTATGCATGAGTACTGCATTTGCTCCACCGCTTGCAACTGCATCTATTGTTTTGGTCATGTTTATGAGTCCTGGTATTGGTCCTCCACTTATTCCATGATCCATTGGTGCAATAACACATTTACCTGTCTTACGATTTATTATCCTTTCAATTCTTATTTTCTTTCCAATCATTTTATTCCTTATCCTTAAATAATATCCTGACTATTAAATATTCAGTTCATGGTTTATTAATAATATAATTATGTTCTTTATATTTTATATTCTTATTTATTGGAGTTATTTTTATTATATAATTAATTATTGTCTAAAAAGTAATGGGTGATGAGGTTTTATAGATTCTCTATTTATCTTCTATATTAATATCAAGAGCTGATAAGTCATCTCTTATTTTATCAGCTAAGTCCCATTGCTTATTACTTCTAAGCTGGCTTCTAACATCTATTATTATGTCTAGTACTTCATCAGAACTAGTATCATCTTGTTTAAATAAGCTTAGGCCTAGTATTGATTCTACTTCTCTTAGTGTATCTATAATGTTTTCTAAGTCATCTTTTGATAGATTATCTTCACTTAACTCTTTATTTAGTGTGTGAGTAAAGTTAAATAGGCTTGATAGTGCTATTGGGGTATTAAAGTCATTATCCATAGCATCAAAGAATTCATTCCTGAATACTTCAAGTTGATTTGTTATTTCATCATTACTCTCTTGGACTAAGTTATCACTTGATAATTTCTCTATAAGTTTTCCTGTAGTATTCTGTATACGTTCTAGACTATTTTCTGCCTGTTTTAGTATATCATCACTAAAGTCTATTGGACTTCTATAATGTGTTGATAGTACAAAGAATCTATACACATCTGGCTCATAGTTTTCTAGTAATTGTTTGATTGTTATGAAGTTTCCTAGGGACTTACTCATCTTTTCTCCCTTTACATTCAGGAATCCTGTGTGCATCCAGTACTCTACTAGTGGTTCTTTTGAGGAGGCTGCCTCCATCTGTGCAATTTCTGCATCATGGTGTGGGAATATAAGGTCTAGTCCTCCACCATGTATATTATATTGTGGACCAAAGTAGCTTTCTGTTATTGCTGTATCCTCAATATGCCATCCAGGTCTACCTTTACCCCATGGTGAATCCCAGTATGGTTGACTATCCTGTTTCTTCCATAATGCAAAGTCTTTTGGATCATCCTTTGTTGTATCTACTTCTATCCTAGTGTTTTGTAGGTCATCAAGATTCCTGTTTGATAGTTTTCCAAAGTCTTCAAACTTGGATACATCAAAGTAGACTCCTGTTGGTGTATCATATGCATAGCCCTTATTAACCAGTTTTTTAATCTGTGATATTATCTCATCCATATGTTCTGTTGCACGTGCATAGAAGTTTACATTTGTAACATTAAGTTTTTCCATGTCATCCATATATTCCTTCTCAAATCTATGTGATAATTCTAGTGGATCTTCCCCATTTTCCTTTGCACGATTTATTATCTTATCATCAATATCTGTAATATTTTGTAGGTAGAATACTGAGTATCCCTCATGTTTAAGGTATCTGACTATTACATCAAAGGAAATATATGTTCTTGCATGTCCAATATGTGAGTAGTCATATACTGTTGGACCACATACAAAAAGTTTTATTTTATTATTCTTAACTTTCAGTTCCTCTTTTTGTCTAGTCATTGTGTTATAAACGGTAATCATGATATCATTAATACTCCCAATTTACTCTATTAATTAGTTTATGTATATAAATATAAATTTTTAATTAAATATCCTAGTATTTATGTAAAAATAGTTTATTATAAAAAGTAATTATTTATAAAAATAGTATTTCTTTAAAGTAAAATAAGCCAAGATTGGGATTTGAACCCAAGTATTATGGTCTGCAGCCACACACCTAGCCGCTCGGTCATCTTGGCATGAAAATTGACTTATAACAAGCATTTTTATATCTATATAAAC
>JAJQHG010000051.1 GCA_021199865.1 Methanosphaera sp.
TCTAATTCGTCGGCAGCTTCAGATTTGTATAAGATACAGAATCAAGGAGGATCAATATGACAGAAGAAAATATTGTATACATAGGAAACAAACCAGTAATGAACTACGTATTAGCTGTAGTAACACAAATGAACAGTGGAGTAGACGAAGTAATGCTAAAAGCAAGAGGACGAGCTATAAGCAGAGCCGTTGATGTTGCTGAAATCGTAAGAAACCGTTTTATTTCAGATGTGGATGTTAGTAGTATAGAAATAAGTACTGAAGAAATTGTTGGAAATGAAGGAACATCATCTAATGTTTCAGCAATCGAGATCAAATTAAACAAATAAATAAACAATATTATCTTTATTTATAAAGATCTCCACCAATTCCCCCTTATAAAAAAAAACTAGTTTTAAATAATTTTATTAAGTTAATTTAAGTTTATAATTATAATATTCTGATTGCTTAAGAATTAAAAAAAATAAAAAAATAAGAAAAAGGGAATATATCTGTTTTTATATGGTTTTATATAAGAAGATATTAATAAAATCAACTAATACTATTTTAAGATGTATCATCAACTTCACTAGATTTAAAATCCTCATCATTAAAGAACATGTCATCAAAGAAAGACATTATGATATCTCTTCCAGGATTCTTTTTAATGAAACTCTTAGTATTCTGTAGGAATAATAATCCCTCATCAGTAATATTATATACTTTAACTTCATGAGACCCATTTAATTCCTTATGTGATACTATAAGATTATCTTTCTCTAATGAGTGTAGAATCGGATATATTGTACTTGTAGGTACTACCTTTTCTCCAGGAAGATTACTAGCTATATCATTCAGTATAGATAATATCTTGTATCCATGCATACTCTCTTTACTAATTAACCATACTACAAATATACCCTTTGTACCTTTCAATACTGATAATAAAAAATTCTGATTCTTTGTAATATGTTTTTTGGATAACTCGCTTTCAGTTTCAATAACCATATAAAGACTCCTATATTATTAATGTAAATAATAATTCATATAATAAAAATTATATATTTCACATAATATATATTTAAGTTTTATGTAAAAAGATTAGTAATTACTTTTTTTTGATAAATAATATAGTTTTAGTTAGTAACTTATCAAAAAAAGAATAAAAAAAGAAATTATTCTTTCTTACGTCTATTATATACACTTCTTACAATTACACCTGCACAACAGAGTATTATAACTCCTCCAATAAGGTAGTATCCATACATGCTAAATGGTGATGATTGTTGATCAGTATTTAATGAGTAAACATATCCATCTTCTGCTGCGAAGAATAATGATCCTCCACTAGTTACTACTGAACCATCTATATCTCCAGCTAATCCAGGAATATATCCAGGATAATAAGTCCAGTATGAATCACCAGTGAACTTGTTTAACATGTGAATATCACCATTACTTGTGGCTACAGCAATGTTATTACCAAATATTGATGGTGTAGAATTAATTGAACTTCCAAGATCTACATCCCATTTATTTAGTCCATCCCTAATATCTAGAGCATATAAATCACCATTTTCAGTACCGATGTATAGTGTTGATTGTCTCTCATCTATAGATGGAGATGAAACTACAGGAGAACCTGCACTATATGTCCATACTTCTTGACCAGTGCTTGCATCTAGTGCATAGACCTCACTATCAGATGATCCAACATATATTGTATCATTAGATACTGCTGGAGAAGATTTTACATCATCAGCAGTAGTATAAGACCATACCTCACTTCCATCATCAAGGTTTATAGCATAGATTTTATCATCATTAGAACCAATATATAATTTATCACCATATATTGCAGGGGATGATTCTACACTATCACCTGTTTTGAATTGCCATGCAACAGAACCATCGTTTCTATTGAGTGAATATACATATCCATCATCTGATCCAAAGTATACCTTATCTGAATCAATGACTGGTGATGAGTTTATACTATCACCTGCTTTATATTTCCAATTTTCAACACCTGTTTCTGCATTAATACTATATAAGTATCCATCATCTGTTCCCACATATAATGCATCATCAGATACAGCTACAGATGTTGTAACAGAACTCTCTAGATTTACTGACCATACTTGAGATCCATCTTGTGCATCAAGAGAATACAGTAGTCCATCCTCTGTTCCTACATACAAATTATCTCCACATAATACAGGAGTAGCTACAATAGAACCATTTAATTTAGTTAGCCATGTCTGTGTAGAAAATGAGGAATCTTGTTGTACATATCCTGTGTGTCTATTATTTCCCTGAAACATTGGCCATTCTGCACTAGCTACTGTGGAAAATGTTCCAAGCAACATTAAACAAAGAACTAAACATGTTCCTAATTTCTTTTTATCCATTATGTTATTCCTCCTATTATATCTCTCTGTCAAATCTTACTACACCTACTACGAAGAATAGTAATGTGAAACCTAGTAAGACTACTATATCTAATGCAACAGAAGCAAGTCCTCCACCTTGAAGCATGATGGATCTTAAAGCATCAGCCACATATGTCAATGGTAAGATATGTGCTAATTCCTGTAGAATCCATGGCATAGATGTTGTTGGGAAGAATATTCCAGATATGAACATTGAAGGCATTGCTATTGGCATTACCATTTGCATATAATCTTCCTGTGTTTTTGAAGTAGCAGAGATCATCATACCAAATCCAACAAAACACAATACCGACAGTATCATAATAACGAATAATAGTATTATACTACCCTTAATAGTTACATCAAATAATAAGGACGCTACAACTAATAGTATTGTTGCCTGAATCATTTGTCTTACAAGTTGTGATATTATTTTACCAAAGATTACTGTTGAAACACTAGTTGGTGTCATGAATAATCTTGAAAGCTCACCTCTTTCTCTTTCACCAGCAATAGAATTACCCATTGTCATCATTGAAGACATAAACATAATCATACCTAATGTACCAGGTAATAAGTAATCAATATATTCTATATCACCATATATCTTGTTTACATTTAATTGTATACTTTGAGCTACAGATGTTAATGTACTTGTATTATTATTTGTTGACTCCTCTAGAGATAGTTGTTCTGATAGTGAAGAGAATAGTTGCTGTGCTGATGGTACTACCGACGATGTTACCATCTGATTTGACGAATCAATATATAACACTGCATTCTTGGAATCAGCCGATTCAAAGTCACTTGGCAGTATAATCGCCGCACTTATCTCACCATCTTCTACCATCCTCTTTGCTTCATCTGCATCGGATATAATATCCTTAATATCATATGTTTCATCTGATTTTATTGCATCAATCACTTGATCTGTTACTGGACCATCACTTTGTTTAACTATAACTATAGGTGTGTTTTCAACACTTCCTCCCATACCATATCCACAAAAAGCAATCATAATTATTGGGAATATTACAAGGGAGACAAGTTGAATCTTATGTCGCCATAGTCTTAGAAGATCTTTCTTAATCATCCAGCCAACTTTACCAAACTCAATATCACCTGGCATCTTTCTTCACTCCACGTTCTTTAGCAGTTATTGCCACAAATACGTCCTCTAATGTTGGATCATTAGTCTTTATTGAAGCAATGTTTCCTCCATAGTTAAGGATTGTAGTTATAACATAATTAATAGATGTTTCTGAACGTTTAAGTTCTATATTTAATCGTCCATTACCTAAAGCTTCTGCATTAAGCACAACATCAAGATCTCTTAGGGCTTCAACCATTTCATCAGTTATGTTAGATACCATAACTGTTACTTCTTCATTTTCATCTGTTATTGATGCTCTAAGATCTATTATCTCCTCTGTGTGATCCATTGTAGTATCTTGTTCTAGGTCTGTGATGATGTTTCTTATTCTTTGATTGTTTTCATCACGGTTTGTTAGTAAATCATCTTTTAATCCCTGAGGAGTATCATGAGCAACTAACTGTCCATTGTCAATAATATTTATAGTGTCACAGATTTTTTCTACTTCATACATATCATGTGAACATAATATAATTGTACATCCATCATTATTTAGATCCAACATTAAATCCCATAGAATTCTCTTTGTTGTTGGATCTAATCCTATTGTTGGTTCATCTAGGAATAACATATCAGGATTATGTACTAAACTAGCAACAACAGATGCTTTCTGTTGCATACCACCTGATAATTGATCTATAAATTTATTTTGTGCATAACTTATATCAACTAAGTCCATTAAGTCATCAATTTTTTGATCTTTAGTTTTTGGATCTACATTGTAATAATCTGCACATAGTTCTACATTTTCTCTAACAGTTAGATCTTCATAAAGACTTACCTTTTGTGGTACCATCCCTATTTTATTTCTAACCTCATCAGGTTGCTTAGTAATATCATATCCTTCAACTTTCGCCCAACCAGATGTCTTTGGTATGAGACATGTTAACATTTTTATGGATGTTGTTTTTCCAGCACCATTTGGTCCAAGAATCCCACCAATTGTTTTATCTTCCACAAATAAGTTAAGATTATCTACAGCTTTAAAACCATTATTATAAACTTTTACTAAGTCATGTGTTTCTATTGCATATTTCATGTATTCACCTCCATTAATATGAAATGTTCATCATCATAGAACAAGTGTCCTACTAAATCATATAATGGACAATTAGATGGATAGTTC
>JAJQHG010000076.1 GCA_021199865.1 Methanosphaera sp.
GTTATATAATATATACTAAATTACTAATATATACTAACCTGTTTTTGTTAAAAAATTCTTTAGTTTCATAAAATTAATTTTAAACTCTATTATTAAATTTATATCAATATAATAATTCAGTTTAGCCATACTAATTTTAATGAATATATAGCAAAATTAAGAGTTATATATCAAAAATAAGAGTTAATAACTAAAGTAAAAATTTTTTTAAAAATAGATTAACCTGTGATGGTATATTTATTTTATTCGAAATTATATATCAATCACAAGTTTATTGTTCTGTGGGTACAATTAATTATTTTATATTAATGTCTTATAAACTATTAGACGATATTCCTAAAGTTTACATTAATTTCTTAAAATTTATTTGATTAAATAATAATAGGTATTCATTTCAATCAAAGTATACTTATCATCATTTTTTTATAATAATCCTGACTACATCATGATCTTCTAATTGATGATCAAGACCTACCTTTTGTCCAGGGAATTTAACACTATCTCCCCATACATTAGCATACTTAAAGTTCTGTACAAAGTCTCTGTGTAATTTATGACACACATCCTCAATAGTTGATCCACGACGAATAATTAGTGGTTCATCCATATCAGCCTTCTTACCTTGAGGCTTAAGATATAGTCTAATCAAATCTAGATCTACAAAGATACGTTCCTTTAGTTCTTCCATCATTATTCCATCATCAGCAGATATGAATAATGCATTTGGTAATTTCTCTTTAAGCTCGGCAATCTGTTGCTCGGTTGCTAGATCTATCTTGTTTACTACTATAGTCATAGGTATATATGCACGGTTAGGTTCTAGTGCATCTATGAATCTATCAATAGTAACATCTTCTCTTAGTACTACATCTGCACTATGAATACCATACTCACTAAGTATTGAGTGAATAGTTTTTTCGTCAATGTGTGTTTGTTCTACTGTGGAGATTATATTCATACCACCCATTTTCTTCCTGGATACTTTAACCTCGGGTTTTTTCTCGTTTGGTCTAACACCAATATTTCTAACTTCTTCTAAGATTACATCCATATGTTCTGGTTGGAATACATCGAGAACCATTATAATTAGATCAGCATTACGTGTAGCAGATAATATTTCACGACCTTTACCTTTACCTTTGGATGCACCCTTAATAATACCTGGTATATCTAATATTTGTATATTAGCATCCTCATATCTCATAATACCTGGAACTATGTCTAGAGTTGTGAATTCATAAGCTCCAACCTTAGAGTTAGCATTAGTTAAGTAGTTTAGAATTGTGGATTTACCAACTGATGGAAAACCAAGGAGAACTGCAGTAGAATCTCCACTTTTACGTACAAGAAATCCTTCACCCTTAGTAGAGGAACTATTACGTTTCTCAATCTTTTCTTTAAGCTGGGCAATTTGTGCTTTAAGCTTACCAATATGGTGTGATGTAGCCTTATTTTTCTGAGTATTTTTTATCTCTTCTTCAAGCTCTTTAATACGATCTTCCGCTGCTGACATAATCTCACCATAAAATGTTATTAAAAATAGTTACTAGAATAAAGAATATTTAGTAAACTATCCTAAAAATAAATTAAATTAGTATAAATATATTCATAATTCTAATCAATAATATTTATAGTATGTAATTATTAGTTAATATTATTTATGAATTTAGTCATAGTATTAGATATTAATAAGAGCCAGATGATAATACTTTATTACTTGAATATAGTTTATTTTAAGTCAAACTCTTATGTTAAGACATCAAAAGTTATATTAAATATCAAAATATTATTTGTTATATTAAAAATTATAACTAAATAAAATTAAGTTATTGGAAATATTAATATAATTATTAATCAGATTAAGAAGTATTATGAATACTATCATCAAAACTTGTTATTAATTATTTAACATGTATATCTTTTGTATGATATTTATTATTTTATAGTAGTATTTTTAGGAACTACAACATAGTTGAGAATACGATTTATTTTTAACAATTGCACCAATACTTTTATATAACATTAATATAATAATGTATAACAAATAAGGAAAATTAATGGATTTATTTATAATAAAAATACTACTATTTAATATTATGTTTAATTTTGGGGAAGATTACTGTATATTATTTAGAATATTAGACTTTTTTTATTTATAAGTGAACAATGATTATGAGGAGTGTAATTAATGGTATATACTATTACTAAAGAAAAAGATTTTGATGACCAGATAGAAAAATTGAAACTTGTTAATTTCAGAGAATACACAATTCTACATAGAAAAATTGATGAAATAGCATCACATGCAAAAATACTAGAAAATCATAATAAAATGTTTAATAACTTCGATAAACCTCTACAAGACTATAAATGGGTTGAAATTGATGACAAAATATTAGTATTTACTATTGATGCATATAAACGTGAAATTCATCTATGTGAATATTTACCAAAGAATGAAGTATTTAACTAAATCTTATAACCTTCACATACTTAAACTCCACTACTTTTAATAACAAATAATCTAAAAGAATAATCACTATTTTTGAATATAATAATTTATAAAAAAGTTTAATAAGTGGGGGTTATTCATCTAGTTAGAGTTAGGTGTTTATACAAAATAATTACAGTATTCTCCAGCGTGATAAACATAGTATTTCTACTATTTCTTCTAAGCTGGATTTTGGCTATTAACTTCATTGTTTAATTGTATTGCCTCTTCTTCTGATTTTCCTATGTATCCTGTAAAGTCTCTATCATATAGTGATGCTGCTAGCATTACTACAAATACACTTCCAATATTATGTATTAGTGCTCCACTAATTGGATTTAACATTCCTAGTACAGATAATATTATTGCGATTGCGTTAATTATCATTGATAATGTTATACTGATATGTATAGTTCTTAGGGTTTCATTTGATAATTTCTTAATATATGGAATCTTCTCTATATCATCAGCTAATAGTGCTACATCTGCAGCATCAATTGCAATATCTGATCCCATACTACCCATAGCTATACTTACATCTGCTGTTTTTAGTGCAGGTGCATCATTTACTCCATCACCAACCATACATACCTTCTTACCACTAGCCATAAGGTTCTCAATTTCTGTTACCTTATCTTCTGGTAGTAATTGTGCATGTATATCTTTTATTCCTACTTGGCTAGCAAAGTAATTTGCTACGTTATAATTATCACCTGTTAATAATTCAACATTTGTATCCATCTCATTAAGACTTGCAACAACATCCTTAGCATTAGCTCTTATTATATCAGATAATCCTATTAATCCAATAACAGTATCATCCTTAGCTAATATGATGGATGCTTTACCCTCATTAGTTAATTCATCTAGTTGAGCCTCAAGGTTATTATAATTAGATACATTGTTTTGTTCCATTAACCTAGTGTTACCAGCAATAAATGTTTTATAATCATAATCTACTACAACACCCATACCAGGTACCATAGTGAATTTATCTGGCTGGCTAATAGTGATATCATTATCCTTAGCATAGTTAATAACTGCCTTAGCTATTGGATGCTCACTTTTTGATTCAGATACAGCTAAGTACTTAATTATATCTTGCTTAGTATAATTTGAATCTAGTGCTATAATATCTGATACTTCAAGTTCTCCATGTGTAAGAGTACCTGTCTTATCAAAAGTCATAGTTCTAACATTACCTAGTTTTTCAAGGGCTTCCCCTGATTTAATAATAATACCCTGCTTTGTTGCCTGACCAATAGCAGCCATAATTGCTGTGGGAGTAGCAATTATTAATGCACATGGACAGAATACTACTAGTATTGTTACACCACGTTCTAAGTTACCAGTTACTAAAGTTGTTACTATTGCTATACCGAGTGCTACAGGTACAAGCCATGTAGCCCATTTATCTGCTATACGTTGTGTAGGTGCTTGTTTCTGGTCAGCTTCTTCTACCATACGTATAAGTTTTTCTAGTGATGACTCACTACTAATCTTAGTAGTCTTTATATCAATTGATCCATGAGTATTAATTGTACCAGCAAATACTTCATCATCAACTGTTTTATCTACAGGTAATGATTCACCAGTCATAATTGATTGATCAACAGATGTATCACCAGAAATGATAATTCCATCTACAGGTATTTTTTCTCCAGGTAGTACACGTACAATATCCTCAATATGGACATCTTCTGCTCCTACCATTTCTTCAGTTGTTTTACCATCAATATTTTTAAGTAATCTTGCTTTTTGTGGCTTTAAGTCTATTAAATCCTTAAGTCCACGTTTAGATCTATCGACTGTGTAGTCTTCAAGTAGAGCTCCAATAGCCATAATGAATACTACCTCACCAGCTGCAAATATTTCACCAATATATAGGCTGGCAAACATAGCGATACATATAAGAAGAGCACTGGATACCCATTTTTCATATATTAATCTTGATATTGCTAGATATAATAATGGAATACCAGAGACTATAATGGTTACCCATGCAGGGTCAACTACAGGTTCATAGCCTATAGCTAAACATATGATACTAAGTAAAAGGAATATACCTGATACTATAGTCATCCTAAGACCCTCAAGGGTATGCATTATTTCTTCAATCATCAAATCACCTCAGTAATACTTTAATTATTTGATAATATTAATTTAGTAATACTAGTATATAAATGAATTTAAGAAAAAGTATTACTTTTGTATT
>JAJQHG010000041.1:0-1253 GCA_021199865.1 Methanosphaera sp.
TATTATATATATGTATAAGTCATGCATGATGTTTAATTAGTCTGATGGATACTATTTTTCTTTAGTTTATTTTTATTAATTTATTTTATTGTTTTATTATAGTTATAGGAGTTATTCGTTGTTTTTATCTTGTTTTATTGGGTTATCTATGAGTTTGTTTTTATGTGTTTTCTGGAAACATTTAAATACTACGAAGTATAATGTTTTAATTGACTACGAAGTTTAGGTTATCCTAAATTCATATAATCCTACTAAGCTTCGAGTCATATTTTTGAGTTAAACAAACTAGACTACAATACATCAAATTAAAAGAACAATAACATTCATTACTCCTACACATGTGAATAAAAACCGTTTTAATATAAAATCACCTATTATTACAATAGTTCTTTTAATTAAGTCTAAAAAAACTCATCACTCCTTATTAAACAACTGGACATACAAAAAAGAAAATAAAAAAAACTCCCTATAAAACTTCATAAACATAATATGATATAAATTATTTTCTTTTTTCCTACCTAAATGTCCACACAAATTTAACAATACCTACTTTGACCGTAAAAGATTAGAGATAGAAGAAATAACCTATACTTTTTTTTATTTAATAATAACATAGACTCCTAGATACATATTATAATCATATCCATCTAGAAGGCTATTAACCCATAATCATCAAGTAACTTATCATATTTTTCATAGTCAGGATATCTTCTTCTGATTATACTATAAAACTCATCATTATGTGCCATCACTAAAAGGTGAGATAACTCATGATACACAACAAACTCTATTAACTCATCTGGTAGAAACCGTAGAGACTCAGATAATGTTATATTCCCAAGACTACTACAACTACCCCACTTATGCTTAGTTTTTCTTATATATAACCTGTTAATAGATACATCCAACTCTTTTTCATAGACCTCAATATATTTTAGTGCAACATCTCTTAGTTCTGGAATTGACCTATCATAGATTTTATGTTGTTTCTTAAATTCTTGAGCCCTCTTTTGTGACTTCTCATACTTTGTTATCTTCCCATATATCCATTTATCCTTCTTATGGATACAGTCCTCAATATTCTTAGTATAATTTCTAGGTAGAACTAGTTTAAGCTCACCACTACGTATCTCATAGCGTATATACTTAACATTACTATATTTAATGCTATAGAGAATTGTTTTATCTTTTATCTTGATAGTATTCATATTCAATTATCCAAAAAAAACCTTTTCTTAATAATATTTATTATA
>JAJQHG010000041.1:1263-4703 GCA_021199865.1 Methanosphaera sp.
AATAAATAGAATAATAATTTATATTTTCATTAACTAGGTATTGAGGCTATAAAATGATTGAAACAGATGTATTAGTTATTGGGGCTGGACCATCAGGGTCTATGGCTGCAAGAGAAGCTAGTAAGAATGGTGCTAAAACACTAATTATAGATAAGAAGTCAGAGATTGGTACACCAAAACGTTGTGCTGAAGGTATACTAACAGGTGTTCTTGAAGAAGTAGAACTAGATGTTGATAAAAGATGTATAGCACGAGATATTGATGGTGCACGCATAGTATCACCTGATAATACAAGTGCATGGTTTACATCAGAAAATCTTGAAGTACCAGCAACAGGTATAATACTTGAACGTAAAGTGTTTGATAAACATGTGACTATGGATGCTATACGTTCTGGTGCTAAAGTTATGATAAAAACTGAGGCATTAAATATGAAACGTGATGCTGAAGGATTCCTAGTTGATGTTAAAACCATGCATGGCAAAATAGAACAAATCAAAGCAAAGATTGTTATAAGTGCAGATGGACCAGAGGGTCATGTTGCCAGGTGGGCTGGACTTAACACTAAAGTACCATTAGAGGAGATGGAGTCAGGTATACAGTATGAGATGACAAACCTTAAGATGGATAAGAATGATACTATTGAATTCTATTTTGGTAGTGTTGCACCTGGTGGTTATGCATGGATCTTCCCAAAAGGTTATGACACAGCAAATGTAGGTATAGATATTAGTGCTACAAAGGCTAATAAGAGTGCAAAGGAATACCTTGATGATTTTATAGCTAATTGTGATGAAACAAAGGATGGAGAAATTGTTGAGATAAATGCTGGTGGAAACCCATTATGTGGAGTATTTGATGAGATCATAACTGATAACTTCATGTTAGTAGGTGATGCTGCTGGATGTATTAGTCCAATTACTGGTGGTGGAATTGACATGTCCCTACGTAGTGGACGTGTTGCTGGTCAAGTAGCAGCGAAAGCTATCCTGAATGGTGACTGTAGCAGGAAGGCTCTAAGTGAATATGATGAATATGTTGAGGAGAATATTGCTAAGAAGTTTAGGAAACTATTAACTGTAAGAGACTTCCTCTTTAACCTAGAAGATGATGATTTAAATGAATATGTTGGAGCTCTAAGTAAGGCTAATATTAGTAAATTATCTACAAGTGCCTTAATTAAAGCCCTACTAAAGGTTTCTCCAAAGAAGTTATTTAAGCTACGTAAACTATTATAAACTCCCAATACATTATTCTTTTTTTTCCTAGTTTAAGCTTAATTTAAGCTTTATGTTCTAGATCAACTTGTTATAATTATCTAGTTATCCTTATTAGATTATTATATGTTATAGTCTGGTAGTAGTATATACTCTTTTAGATCATCTGTTGTTATCTTACTTCTATTTTCTACATCTAGTTTTTGTCCTAATATTGATAGTATTGATAGTCCACGTCTAAGATCTGTTCTTGCAGAGAATTGTGCTATTATTCTTATCTGTTCATCTGTTATTACATTATCCCTGAATCCTCGCTGACACCTATATTTTAGTATATCATATAATTGATCCTCATCATAGTCCTTGAATGTTATTTCATTACCTATTAGTACACTCTGTGCATTACGCTCCAGGGAGTACTTGAATAGTATGTTGTTGAATGTGATTATTATTGCTATATTTGAGTGATAGAATTCATTTGCCCTGAATAATTCATTTATTAGCTTGTTTGAGTCTTCTTTGCTTAGGTAGTTTATGTCATCAATTACTAGTACAAATGATTTATCCTCTAATTCATGCATTACTTTCTCTTCTACTATTTCTGTACTAACACTTCGCTCTGTTGTGTATCCAAATATTACCCTGTATAATTGTAGGTATATTTTTCTGTATGTGTCCTGTATGTTACAGTTTATGTAGCATGTGGATAGGTTAGTGTTTTCTTCTATTTCTATTAGTGCCTGTTTTATTACTGTTGTTTTACCTGTACTTGTTTTTCCCATAATTATTGTGTTTATTGGTTTATTATTTTTTAGTAATGGACTTATATTCATCAGTATACTTTTTAGTTCATTATCCTACATTGTATGATTTCTGGCATGTGGTTTATACTGAATATGTCAGGATTCCTGAATACCGATGCATCATTACTATTTATTTGGTCAATTAAACTCATATGCTCCCACTCTATTAGTTTTTGATGATTGATTATCCTAATATTAATTATCAATTGATAGTATATAAAAGAAACCGGGTCTTGCAAAGTAATATTTATATATAAGCTTATTTAGTATTCTAAAACAATTTTTAATTCGTTATATACCCTGTTTTTAGTGGGTGGGTGTCTATGTATGTGCCTGTGTGAACTTGTCCCTAACAGCCTTAAATTCATTTATAAGTAACTAAAATTATAATTAATTATAGTAATTAACTAAAACTAATTTATTCAAAAAATAAAATGAATAAATTAATATATAAAGTGATTAGAGGTATAAAAATGATTAAAAATAGAAGATTGTTATATGAAAAAAGAACACTGAAGGTAAATCAGGAAAACAATATTGATTCAATAATTGAATTCTTCCAATACTTTGGACGAAGATATAATGTCATAGCAACAAAGCTTGATAAAACAATACAGTACGAGACAGATACCCAGAAAATAACACAGACATATAAAACCACAATACTCGAAGAAAACAGTAAAACAATAATAGATAAACTACAAGGAAAAGGTAGAATATCAATAATCATAATAGATAACATGCACAAGTGTAGTGAACATGAAAGTATGAAGATAGCAAATACTATAGATGAAATTAATAGTATAAAAAACTTTAATACTCACACTATAGATCAGAAAGACACATTCAAAACACTAGATATGATAATAAAAGAGGAAACATGATGAGCCACACTAACATCTATAAACAGAACGGGAAATACGTGATAATCAAAGTAATATATAATAAACGAATAACCTATGGAGCATATTATACATTAGATGAAGCAATAAAACAGAGAAACAAGCTAAGAATATATAAATGGATAAAGTGTAGAACAACAGGATACAGTAAAGAGGAATCATTTCCTAAATATGTTGTAAGAGAAGATTTCAAGAAAAATAGGTATATAGTCACAAATAAAGAGACAGGAAAAACATTTGGAGCATACAATAACCAACATTATGCATCTATAATTAAAAATATATTACCATATCACCAAGATGACATAGATATTAATCATGTAGAAAGAATAGCACATAAAGTATTCTATAAACATATCAGCCTAAATAAGAGAACAAACCGTTACCATGTAGAATACAAATCATATGTTAGAGGTACATATACTAATCTTGTAGATGCATTATATGAGCGAGATATTATAGTTAAATATAATGGTGATGAGGAGCTAATGTGTGAGGATACAACAACAATATATGAC
>JAJQHG010000027.1 GCA_021199865.1 Methanosphaera sp.
TTCATATCTTCATCTGTAACATCATTTTCTAGTACATCCTTTGGTAGATCTACCACAACAACTCCACATCTACCAGTAGATGCAATATGATATGCTTCATCTATTGTTGATGGAATATCACATGATTTTCTTGGCTGGAAACTAGCCTTTGATATAGGCATAGTAATACTTATAGTATCTACTTCCTGAAATGCATCTGTTCCAATAATTGATGTGTTAACCTGTCCTGTTAGAGCTATGACAGGTGATGAATCAATATTTGCTGTTGCAATACCTGTTACAAGATTTGTTGCACCAGGACCACTTGTTGCTATACATACACCAGGCTTTCCTGATACCCTTGCATATCCATCTGCTGCATGTGCTGCAGCCTGTTCATGTCTAACTAGAATGTGCCTAATATCACTATCATATATTGAATCATATAATGGTAGTAATACTCCACCAGGATATCCAAACACAGTGTCTGTACCATTACTTTTAAGTTTCTTTAATAGTGCGTCACTTCCATTCATATTTATTCTTCCTTTTTAACAATGATAATTTAATTATATTCTCCTAATAACTAACTAGTGTTAGTATTATAATGTTTTATCTCCTCTTGTAATAGCTGTTACACCAGTTTTAGCTATCTCTTTTATTCCATATGGTTTAAGTAGATCTGTTAGGGCTACAATATTTGATGGTTTACCAGTTATCTGTATAATCATAGATTTTGGTGTAACATCAATAATTTGTCCACGGAATATATCAGTGTATTGAACAATCTCAGATTTTGTCTTCTCATCTGGTGTGTGTACTTTGATTAGTGCTAGTTCTCTTTTTAGTGTGTTTTCTGGTTTTAGTTCTCTGACTTTTATTACTTCTATTAGTTTGTTTAGTTGTTTGGTGATTTGTTCTAGTATTTGTTCGTCTCCTGTTGTTCTTATTGTTATTCTGGATATTTCTGGGTTTTCTGTTTTTCCGACTGTTATGTTGTCTATGTTGAAGTTTCTTCTTGTGAATAGTCCTGAGACTCTTTGTAGTACTCCTGGCTTGTTTTCTACTAGGATACTTATAGTATATTTTCTAGCTTTACTCATACCTTATTCCTCCAAGTTACTAAAGTCCATTGTCATGTCATCCAAACTATTTCCTGGAGCAACAATTGGTAGTAATTCTTCCTCATCAATAACTACATCTATTACAGTTGCTTCTCTTGATTTTAGTGCGTTTTGTATGGTTTCTTTTAGTTCTCCTGGTCTTTCTACTCTCTCACCCTTAATACCATAGGCTTGAGCTATTTTTACAAAGTCAGGATTAGCTGTAAACTCAGTAGCATACACATGATCATTATATAGCTTCTGTAGTTGTGCTACCATTCCAAGATAATTATTATTTAATACACACATAACAATTGGTAAATCATTCTCATTTATTGTTGCAAGCTCCTGTATTACCATCTGGAATCCACCATCACCAACAATACTTAGTACACCACTATCTGGCATCCCAAATTGTGCTCCTATTGCTGCTGGTAGTCCGAATCCCATTGTTCCTAGTCCTCCGGATGATATGAATGTTCTTGGTTTTCTTGTTTTGTAGTAGTGTGCCATCCACATCTGGTTTTGTCCTACATCAGTAGTAATAATAGTATCCTCATCCACAGCATCCATAATCTCCTTTATAGTCTGTTGTGGTTTTAAGGGTATATTATTATACTCTAATTGCTCAACATTCGCCTGTCTAATCTTTGTGACATGATCAGTCCAGTTACTACGATCAGGATGCTTTACTTCATTAATAAATTCTTGTAGTGTAACCTTAGCATCACCTACTATCGGTACATCAATTTTCACAGTCTTACCAATCTCTGCAGGATCAACATCAATCTGTATCTTTGTAGCATTAAGTGCAAATTTATCCAGGTTACTGACACTACGATCAGAGAAACGACAACCAATAGCTATTAGACAGTCACATTCTGTTATAGCCTTATTGGTAGAATCAATTCCATGCATACCAATCATACCAAGACTTAGTGGATGATACTCATCAATAACACCCTTACCCATAAGTGTTGTAGCAACAGGTATACTTGTAAGATTTGCAAATTCTAATAATTCATCTGATGCATTGGAGAGAATTACTCCTCCACCAGCTAGTATAATAGGCTTCTTAGACTTATTAATAATATCGATAGCCTTCTTCACCTGCTTCATGTTACCTTTACGTGTAGGCTTATATCCTGGTGTAGTAGTATCAGGATTTATTGAGTCAACATTAATATCCTCCTTTAATACATCATTAGGAAAATCAATCACAACTGGTCCTGGACGTCCAGTAGATGCAATATAGAATGCCTTATCTATCATTTCATCAATTTGCTTAGCACTTTGTGGTTGATAGTTATGTTTACTAATAGGCATTGTTATTCCAAGTGTATCTACCTCTTGGAATACATCTTTACCTATAAGATTTGTTGCTACTTGTCCTGTCAGTGCTATTAGGGGTGAAGAATCCATGTTAGCTGTAGCAATACCAGTAGTAATATTAGTAGCACCAGGTCCAGAGGTAGCTAAGCACACACCCATCCGACCAGATGCCCTAGAATATCCATCAGCTGCATGTACTGCTGCTTGTTCATGTCTGACTAATATGTGGTTAAGATCAGATTCACATAATGCATCATAGAACGGTAACAATACACCACCAGGATAACCAAAGATAGTGTCAACACCGTTCAGTTTAAGTTTTTCTATTAGTAATTTACTACCCTTCATGTTTACACCAATGTTTATAGTTGTTTATATATTGTAGTTTATAGGAATTATATTTAATTATTTAAAATAAGATTCTAGTAAAGACAGTAGGTGAATTCATATCTATTATTAATTATCAGTCTTGAAGAAGTATTAATAATAGATTTTTATAAGGTATATTATTGTATACATAGGATTAATTTTAGAAATAATAATTCTTAATAGATTGTAATCATATATATTATTATAATAATTGAGGTTTTCTTTAAATAGAATAAATTGATGTGATAAAATGAATATGTTAGTAATTGGTAGTGGAGCACGTGAGCATATTATTGCAAAGACACTAAGTAGGAATGCTGATGTTTATACATACATGTCTAAGAAGAATCCAGGATTAATTGATGTATCCATAGATTATATGGTTGGAAGTGAATCAGACTTTGATGCAATAGTATCATATGCAAAGGATAATGATATAGAAATAGCCTTCATTGGTCCAGAAGCACCTCTTGAAGGAGGAATAGTTGATCAATTAAATGATAATGGTATTAGCTGTGTTGGTCCAACAAAAAAAGCTGCACAGATAGAGACAAATAAAGCATTCATGAGACAACTATTTGTAGACTATGATATAGAAGGATCAATAAAATATGGTACATTCTATGACTTAGATGAAGCATATGAATTTATAGATGAACTTGATGAGCCTGTAGTAGTAAAACCTATAGGATTAACAGGTGGAAAAGGTGTAAAAATAGTTGGTGACCAACTAGAAAGTAATGAAGAAGCAAAAGAATATGTCAAAGAAATATTTGATGAGAAAATGAGTGGATATGAAGGAGTAGTACTAGAAGAATTACTAGTAGGAGAAGAATACACCATACAAGCATTTGTAGATGGAGAACACATAATACCAATGCCTGCAGCACAAGATCATCCACATGCATTTGAGGGAAATATTGGGCCAATAACTGGTGGAATGGGATCCTACTCATCAAAAGATCATCTATTACCATTCCTCACAAAGGATGATTATGATGCATCAGTATCTATTATGAAGAAAACAATAGATGCAATAGCCCAAGAAGAGGAACCATACAAAGGTATACTATATGGACAATTCATGCTCTGTAAGGATGGACCAAAGGTAATAGAATACAATGCACGTTTTGGTGATCCAGAGGCAATGAATGTATTATCACTACTTGACTCTAACCTTGCTAATATATCAAAACAAATAGTAGATGGAACACTTGACACAGTAGTATTTAAGAGAAAATCCTCTGTATGTAAATACATAGTACCAGATAACTATCCAAATACTGAGGCTAATGATACAATAGTAGAAGTAGATGAAGAAAAAATTAATGATGATGGAGCAGATGTATACTATGCAGCAGTATACCTTGATGATAATAATGATATAAGACTAACCTCATCAAGAGCAATAGCAGTCATTGCAGAAGATGATACTATAAATCAAGCAGAAGAAGTATGTGAAGAAGCAATAAAAAACATTAATGGTGAAGTATACCATAGAAGTGATGTTGCAACAGAGAAACTAATAGATGAGAAGATACAACACATGAAAGAAGTTAAAGGAGAATAATCCTTTAATAACTATTTTTTATATAATAACCATCATAGATCCACTATTTTTAGAATATACTTAAACCTTTAAAATAATTATAAATATTCCTCAAAACTTTACTAGAAGTAATATAAGCATCTTTTAAATAAAGTATACCCTTAGAAATTTAATATAATTATAAATTTATTAAAAGATAATAAAATAGGTGTATGTCTAGAGATAAAACTAAGTAATTCTACATAGATATTTATTAGATTTAGAATTAGTTTTTATTATGAATGGAGGTTAGGTGGGGATTAGAAATTAATCTAATCTGTTTATTCTATTTTTGTAGCATTATCATCTTTG
>JAJQHG010000005.1 GCA_021199865.1 Methanosphaera sp.
CTATAATATTTACAAAAATTTAATAGAAAAGTATAAATATTATAAAGATTAAAATATAATTTGATCAATGTATAGAAAATACATTTGATCATTATAAAATTTTTAGGAGGTAATATATAATTAATGGTAAAATTTAAGAAAGTCTTATTTATATTGATAATACTTCTAATAAGTATCACCACAGTTAGTGCTACTGATCAAGACATAGATGATAATACCACAACAACACAAGACATAGAAAACACAACCAAAACAATAAAACAAACCACAGAACCAAATGATAATAGTACAACAGAATATGTAAATACATATAGCCAACTAGAAAATGCCATAACAAATGCTAAATCCAATACAAATAGTACTACATACATAATTAACCTAGAAACAGGTACATATACCATAGATAAATCAATCAAATGGCAAAACATTGAAGGAACTGTTGAAAAACTTGTAATTAATGGTAATGATTCTATAATAAGTGGTGAAAATAATTACAGCTTTATCCAGATAGCTGCAAATACAACTGTTGAGATAAATAACTTAACAGTATGTAACACAACACGTAATATTGGAAGTGCCTTATATAATTCAGGCAATGTAACACTGAACAATGTAAACATGATAGATAACCATGCAACCCTAAACTCATCATATGGTGGAGGTGCAATATATAATACAGGTTTACTAGTAATAAATAATTCCACATTTATAAATAATACATCACAAGCAAATGGTGGAGTAATATATAATACTATAACATACCTAAATACTGTTGCACAAGTAATAATTAATAACTCAAAATTCATATGCAATGAAGCCTCAAAAGCTGGGGGAGCAATATACAATCATTTAAATAGCCATGATAACACGAATAGTCAAGTTATTATAGATAATTGTCAGTTTATATCAAATAAAGCAGAAGAAGCTAGTGCTATATACAATTATAATTCAATAAAGTTTCTGATAAACAATACCATCATAGCAAATCATAGTGGAAATTCACTAATTAAATACATAATAGCTACTAATACTAGTAGTATGGAAATAATTAATAGTCAAATAAGTGAGAATAACCATATAACGCTAATAGAAAATGAGGGTAGTCTAATAATAGATAACTCTACAATCAATGATAATAATTGTAGTGAAATGATAAATACTACAAATTATTTAGATTTAACAAATAGCTTAATAGAAAATAACACCATTACTACCCTAATAACTAATACGGATATACTAAAAATCACTAACACGACTATAAACTACAATAATATTAGTAATAATGCGATAATCAACAAGGAGGCAAATGTTTCAGTCGAAAATAGCATTTTTATGTATAATAATATAAGTGATGCTCTAATATATGATGATATGGCACATACAAGTATAGTAAGCTCAGTATTTATTTCAAATAAGTCACCAAACTTATTTAAAGCAGAATATGGAGTATTTAATTTAGTATATAATAATACATACCGAGACAATATGCTTGGAGATACCAATATCTCAACAGAGTACAAAGATCTCTATAACTATGATGAGAATATTACACTGACAGGAACTGTAATTATAAATCCAATATATAATACTACAATAAACACTGGATACGTATTACTAAAAAGTAATGATCAAATTATAGCAAACAGCACTGTTACTAATAATACATTCTACTTTAATGAAAGTATCAATATTAATACTACTAATCTAGAAGTATATTATGAGGGTGAAAACGACTTTATTAATTGTGGAGAATTAATTGAAATCAAAATAGTTACACCAGAATACCAGGTCAATATTAATACAAATAATAGTCAGGCAAGCTACGGTGATATAATAGAATATGAGATAAGTATTACTAACACGGCACAAGCCAATGGATCAAAAATTGTTATAAATAATATTTTCCCGAACACGTTAGAACTTATTGATCAAAGTAGGGATAGTTATGATAATTTAACAAATACATGGTATATTGATAAGTTAGAGTCAAATACCACGAAAAAGATAACTATCAAAGCAGTATACTTATCACTAGAGGATATTACTATCAAAGTAAACTTAACTGACTCAAAACTAAATTCCACTATTATAGCAGATAAATTAATCGAATATATTGAACCACAGTATGATATTACATTAGCCATGAGTGATAATTATACTCTAGGTGATACTATGAATGACTCAATTATATTAAGTACAATTAAAGGTTGTGGTCATAACATGACTCTTACCATTAATATTACTAATAATAATACTACTTACAGCTATGAAGAATACTTTATATCATCACTAGATGATAATCCCCAAAAATTTGTAATTTCAAAATATATTAATGAAGTGGGCAACTACACTGTATACATCCATTTCGAGGATATGACTAATAATACTCTTATTAAATCATACTCCTTTAGTGTTAGTACACCCTTCATCATACTCGATAATATTACATCATCTAGATCAGATATAGTAAATATAACAGCTAAAGTAGTAAACATTAATAGTAGTATTATGCCTAAAGTAGTCTTCAAATTAAATTATAATACTATCAAAGGTTATGATATTATTATTGAGGACAACTACATTACATTAGTTAATTATAATATCAGTGATGAATTGCAAAATAGTCAGTATATTCTTGAAGTAAAATATGATTATAATTTAACTGGTCTTCTAGTAAACACTAGTTATCTGACACTGAATAAATTAGATACTACTATAACACTAGAAGGATTAATCCATAATAATAAGATCAATGTTACAGCAAGAGTTCTTGATAGTAATGGTAATAATGTAACTCAGGGTAAAGTTATATTCAAAATCAATGGTAAAACACTCAAAGACGAGAATAATAATACATTATATGTATCTGTAGTAAATGGTATTGCAACTCTAGGAGATTATCAATATGAGGGTGATTTATATAATGATAATTATACCATTACGGCAGTATATATAGGAAACAGTATATACACTGAGTATCGCATAAGTTCTGTGATAAATAATAAGATCGATAAAGAAAACATAGATATATCTATATCTTATCTAAAAAATCCCCAAAATGAACAATTCATATTAAATATCACAATAACTAGCAAAAATACAAGTGAAGCTATTACTGAAGGAAATATTGTAGTAAAACTAAATGGTAAGACTGTAAGTTCTAAGATCAATGTTAGAGGTAGCACTATAACATACACTAGCGATGTACCCCTAGAACATATCAATAATATTACTATTAGTTATTCTGGAACTAGGAAGTACTATGAAGATAAAAAGACATTTGAATTAGAACAGGATAGTGAAATTAAAACAACTAAACAATTAAACCCAATACAATATTAAATGATTTATCTACAACGGTATTATGTAGATAAACTTAATCCCCTCTTTCTTCCAAAAACATAAGATTCTTTGAATAACCAAAAAAACACAATAATTCATAAAAATCATAAATATTAGTAGGAGTCTCTCCTACTATCTTTTTTAATAAACCTATTTAACTAACTCTTTTTGAATATTATCTATTAAAAAAACTATAAATATAACATGTGAAACTAAATTATTATGACGGAGGTAAATTATATGATAATAGTTAATGTAAAATTTTTCCCTAAAGAAAATAAGAAAGAGGAAATAATTAAACTAGCAAATGACTATGTTAGTCAAACACGTGAGCATGAAGGTAACATTGGTTTTGAATTCTATGATAATACACAGAAGAATGAATTAATGTTATTTGAACAATGGGAATCATTTGAAGTAATAGAAAAGCATCATAAATCAGAGATATTCCATGAGTTTAATGAAAGTGTTAAAGATTTACTAAGAGCAGAAAATAAAGGTCTTGTGTCATTTGATAAAGACTCAGATTCAGAATAGATAAAAATTAATAACAATATAGAAATATTTTCTTTAATTCTCTCCTCCCCCCCCCTTTTATCAAAAAAGTAATTTTATGAACATGTGATTACTTTTTTACTTTTTTTCAAGAAAAAGTTATTTTACAAAAAAATAATGATAAATTATAATAAAGTATAAATATGAACACCCATATATAAGGTAGTATAACTTATAGGTATGATTTACATGATAATTGTTAATGCAAAATTGAATCCTAAGGATAATAAGACAGATGAAATTATTAAACTTGCAAATAAACTCATAAGACTATCACGTGAACATGAGGGTAATATAAGTTATGATCTTTATCAAAACACGCAAAATTCAGAATTAATATTTGTTGAGAAATGGCAATCTACTGAATTACTACAAAAACACATGAAAACTGATGAATTCCTAGAATTTGGTCAAAATACTAAGGAATTAATTATTGGTGAAATGGATATTACATTATCCTACGAGGAGATTCTCTCATCAAATAAAAGTTTATAATAACCACCTCTACTCATAAAAATTAACCTTCATATATCCCACAACTTGACATATAATTTCAAAAACCTTTTTTCTTTTTATTTAATAAGCTATTATTTGATAAATAGTCTCTTTTTTAAATAAATTCTAAAAGATTATTCCTTTAATCATAAGTATAATATAAAAAAAAGTAT
>JAJQHG010000003.1 GCA_021199865.1 Methanosphaera sp.
ATATAAATATATACACATAATTAAAATTATATATTAAGAAAAATAGTGAAGAATTATATTACGAAATAAAGAAGATATTTATTAAGAATACAATTAATATCCCATTAAAACACTTACGACTGTAAATAATGCCTCCTATAAAAAAACAGAAAAATCTATAAAATATATTTGTAAAAAAAGAATAAAAGAGTAATCTCCTAATATACTTAGATTAAATCTGATACTGGTCTTCCCTCATTAATCAATTTAGCTTTTGAATAAACATCAAATAAAACATATATCCAAAGTACGATTTCAATAAGCCAAGTTATAAGTAGTGTGATAAAACCTAATATAAATAAAATTATCATTATAACAAATACAAGTATACCATCACGTGTCTTACCTATATACACATATCCTAAACCAGGAACAAAGAACTGTAATATAAGTGCTAAGAATGCACTTTTATGATTAGGTGCTTGATATTGTTGGTTATATTGTGGATTATATTGTTGTTGATACTGCTGGTTCTGTTGCTGATTAAATTGTTGATTATACTGCGGGTTCTGTTGCATATCATTTTGTTGATAACTTGGTGGGTTATAGTTTTGTTGTTGATTGTTGTTGATTGGTATATCATTTACTTGTGTACTATCTTGAATAGGCTCTTGTGTATTATCATTTGATTCAGATGATTCATAGTTTATAGATGTATCTATTGTTGTGAGATCATATCCACATCCTACACATGTACTTAGAGATTTATCATTTTCATAGCCACATTCTGGACATTTAACCATTTATGTCACCTCCCCTACTATTGTATACATAAAATTATCATAATAATTACTCAATACTATGTAATCCTAAAAAAACTAGTAGTACAATAAAAATAAGAAAATATTATGTATTATTATATTTATTATAACTATATTATAAACTTTATGAATTATCGCTTCAATTAACTATAACTATTTTTATAGAGGGTTATTTTAGATTCATAACTTTAATTTATAGTTTATATTACATGTTTAAATAGGTATTATGTGATAGGTTTATTTTCTCATAGTTTTATATATGTATTTAGGAGATTTGAGTTGATATTATGGTTGATGATAATAGAAGATGTTTCTGGTGTAATTTAGAGAATACTTTATATGTATCTTATCATGATAATGAATGGTCTTTAGTGACCGACACATCAGATGAATATCTCTTTGAATTATTAGTACTAGAAACATTTCAAGCAGGACTTTCCTGGGAGATAATTTTAAATAAACGAGAGAACTTTAGATCTGCATTTGATAACTTTGATAGAAATAAGATAATAAACTATGATGAAGAGAAACTAGAAGAACTCTACAATGATAAAACAATAATTAGAAACAAACAAAAAATTAATGCAACAATAACCAATGCAGAAGTATTTAACCAAATAGTAGAAGAATATGGATCATTTTATGATTACCTACAAAGATTTACTGGAAACAAGATAATATATGAGACAGATAAAACAACATCCACAATATCTGATAATTTATCAAAAGATCTCAAAAAACATGGAATGAAGTTTGTAGGATCAGTTACCATATACTCCTATTTACAGGCTATAGGATTAATTAATTCTCATGAGAAGGAATGCTTCCTATACCATGAATAAACTTATTTATTTAAACTTATAGAAATACTTGAAAACTAGTCTATTTTTAAAAAAAAAGGAGGTTAATTAGAAGAAATTAATCTTCTTATACTTTTGTTGAGTTATAATCCTTGTTAACAATTAAACAAGTGTTAATACTTAAATTATTATAACAGGAGTTCTCACCAAATATAATTGTAATATTATAGTAACTGTTAGAGAAGCTTGAGGTATCAAGTGTAGCATTTAATACTCCATTAACTGTATTAGTTTGAAGTATAGTTTTACCATTAGCCTTAATTGTTACCTTAGTTGAACGTTCTAACTGGTTACCATTCTGATCATATAATGTCATTGATACAGTTGCATTCTCACCCTTGTTGATTATTAATGGTTGAGAACTTGTTGTAACATTAGATTTAATGAGAGTTATGTTATAATCTGTTGTTACTCTCTCATATGTTCCACTACTAAATACTGCAGTTAACTTATATGTTTTTGCTGCCATGTCAACAGGTATCATGTATGTAACTGTTGCAAGACCATTAGAAACTGTTGCATTTAGTGTATAGCCATCATCATTTTTAAGAGTTACATCATTAAATTTGAAACTTACTACTCCACTATCAACTATTTTTCCATTATCTGTTACCATAACAGTGATTGTAATGTATTGACCACTCTTAAGATTCTCTGATATTGGTGTAATTGAAATATTTGCAACACGTTTTTCTACAACTAATTTTGCAACCTCAGATTCACTAGCTACATAGTATGATCCACCAAGATAGCTTGCAGTTATATTATGTGTACCAACACTATTAGTTATATCATATGATACTTGTGCAACACCATTATTAACACTAGCTTCTATTACTTCATTATTATCATCTGTTAATGTAACACCATCAATCATGAAAATTACACTACCAGTATTAACTAAGTTTCCCTCATTATCAACAACAGTAGCAACTAGTGTTGAACTAGAATTATATGTAGCTGTTACATCATCAACTGTAATTACTGTATCTACTACTTCTGGATAATTATCACCAATAGTAATTGAAGATGAATTAGATGCTGAGTTATTTATAGCATTGTTTCCCTCATAAACTGCTGATTTAAGAGTATTATTTGTGATTGTTACATTCACTGCATTAGTACCTAAATACACAGCATAATCATCAGTTGCTGTTACATTATTATTTGTTATAACAATGTTTTGTGCATAATGAGATCTTTTAGATCCAAGATCAATTGTTGATACAATATTGTTATTAATTAATAAACTATTTACAGTTGATCTACCACCAGTACTTGTGGAGTTTGCAAATGCGATATTACCTGCAATAATATTATCTTCTATAGTCATATCACGTATACTGTAAGTTGACTGTGAACTAGTATTAAATACCACGTTACCATTAATAATGTTTTCTGTTATTGATATATTTGAAGTTGTTGTGTTAGAAGATGGTGTTAGAGTAATATTAGTTAATACAACATTATTTGTAATATTTATTACACCAGAAGCTGCAACACTATATAATATATTACCAGATACATTAACATTACTGTTAAATTTAGTCCAACTATCTAGGACAGTATTATCATAGAAGTTACTGTAACTAGCTACCTGTACATATCCTTTAGTAATAGTGTTATTTCTGTATGTATTACCTACTGTTCTAATACTAGAACTTGTATCAGATTCATCACTTGTACCACTACCCCACTGGATAGTCATTGCATATCCACCATAATCTACTGTGTTATTCTCTATTAGGTTATAGTTACCACAGATTGCAATACCATAACATATACTTGCAATAGCTGAATCATCAACACTAATCTTATTATTAGTTATATTATTGTAATCATTAGTACTACTATAATTTGTTAGATTATTTACATTATATGTTGTAAGATATATTATGTTACCAATATTACCTGATCCATATATAGTGTTATTATCTATTGTACAATGGTTAGCCAATGCAAGTACAAGGGTTGAGTGACCACCATTCTGATAAGTATAAAAGTAACTATTTTTTACAGTTACATATGAAGAATTATCTCTTATAGATAAAACACCTATCCCACTACCAAGTTGCTGATTATAAGTAGTAACAGATATACTATCAATTACTACATTACTAACATTTCTAAGTAATATCTGGGAATTATAGAATGATAAATTAGTAATATTAGATCCAGATGCACCACTATTTAATGTGAAAGCATCCCCTGGATCATTACCAAAGAAATCAGTAGAAGTCGTGTTTAATGAAATATTTGTATTATTCTTACTAGAAACAATATTCACTGGCTTATCAATAATCATAGTATAATTATGCTCTGAGGATGAGAAGAAATTACCATCAAAATCAAGTGTATCTCCCTCTTGAACATTATCATTAAGATAACCATCAGTGAAATAATCATCAAATGTCTCATTAGTAATAATATGTGTTGTTTGTTCCTTTACATTCTTATTGTCTGAAACATCATCTGATGCTTCATCGATACTTGTAGTATCATTATCCGTTATGACACTAGCAACATCATCCACCTGATCATCACCACTATCAGCACTTACATCTGCAGCACTAATAGCACTAACTGAAACAAGTAAGACAACTAATGTCATTAAAAACATCATAATTTTCTTATTAGACATCAATTAACGTCTCCAAACTTATTATATATTCATGTATTGATTAATACCTGAATATATTATTCTTTATTGAATGATTTATTTATATTTATATGATCTAATTCTATGAATTAAATTTAATTAAAAATAGTTAAATAAAGTTAATAGAATATTAATAAAACTAGAACCAATAAAAAGAGTAT